>JAYUWZ010000034.1:0-10187 GCA_043753265.1 Verrucomicrobiaceae bacterium | reverse complement strand
ATTTATACACTGATAATAAAAGTACAATATATATCTAAAATATTTCTCGCTTCCTTTACCATCAGTTCACGCATGACGATGCACTAGGCTATGCTCTTTCGCGCCTTTGGCGCGGCGCTGCACCGTGTTTCCACATCGGGTTTCGACTTGTGGGTAATCCTTAGAGAGGGCCGCCGCACTCCAAGAACTGGCGTAGGTTTGTGTGTGCCTATTCCACCTTTCGCCACTCGCACTACCCATACTTTAAATCATACCCCACACCTTTCCATCTTGCGGAAGAAAAGTGACATGTGCCCGCCCCGTCTGGTAGATGCTTCCTCCAGCCGCGGCGAACCGCGCTCTTGGGGAAATCAAACCGTCTCCGCAGTCGGCTCCTTCCACCCACGCGCGATGGCCCGTTGCACATTCACTCATGCACTTCGCCGTATTTGTCGATATCGCCGTCCTCGTCGCCTACTTCGCGATCATCCTCGGGATTGGGCTCTCGCAGCGCTCCAAGAGCGACTCGGTCGAGGGCTTCGCACTCGGGGATCGGCAGACTCCGTGGTGGGCGGTGCTCGCGAGCATTCTGGCTGCGGAGATTTCAGCGGCGACGTTTCTGGGTGCGCCGGAAAGCGGCTACACCAAGGGCAACTGGACGTATGTACAGTTTGCGATCGGCACCATCCTCGCACGCATCATCGTCAGCTTCCTGTTTATCCCCCTCTTCTACCGGCACGGGGTGGTTTCGCTCTACGAGTTCCTTTCCATGCGCTTCGGGCCAAAGTCGCGCACCTGGGCTTCCATGACGTTTTTGATCACGCGGGCGCTCGCAATGGGCACCCGGCTTTACGTCAGCGCCATCATCCTCGTACTCGCCTACCAGCTCATGCTCGGGCGCCCCGTGGGCGTGTGGGAGAAATTCTGGATCTTCGCGGGCGCGGTGGTCTTGGTGACGGTGCTCACGGCCATATATACATCGGTGGGCGGCATCCGCGCGGTGATTTGGACGGACTTCATCCAGGTCGGCGTGCTGGTCGCGGCACTGGGCTTCTCGGTCTACTATCTCATCAGTAAAATCTCGGGAGGCTGGGCCACCGTGGGCCAGCACATCCACCCGCCCTACTTTGTCGACATGGCGAGGCCCACGCATGCGGACTACACCACTTGGGACTGGGTAAAAAAAATCCTCACCTCGGACTATACCATCTGGGCCGCAATCATCGGCAGCACGTTCGTCACCATGGCCACCCATGGCATCGACCAGGACACCGTGCAGCGCATGCTCACTGCGAAAAATCGCCGCGAAAGCGCAAAGGCCACCATCCTCTCAGGCGTGGTCGATCTCCCCGTCGTGGGCTGTTTCGTGCTCGTGGGTATTCTCGTCTCCAGCTACTACAAGAGCGGCTCGGGAACCCTGCCGCCCGACATCGTGTCCGGTCAGGCCTTCCCCTATTTCATCCTCACGGAGATGCCCGCCGGTGTGCGCGGCCTCGTGATTGCAGGCGTGATGGCCACCGCCATGGGTTCACTCAGCACGGCGCTAAACGCCATGGGCACCAGCTTCGCGCGCGATTTTGTTCTGCCCTGGCGCGAACGGCGGCGTCCCGTGGATGAGGCGGAAAAAGTGCGCGTAATGAAGTGGAGCACCGTGCTCTTTGCAGGCCTCGTGGTTATCGTCGGCGTCGCCACGGCGGCCTTCATGGCCTTCAACCCCACGCACGAAATCATCCCACTCGTGTTGGGCATCCTCGGCTTCACGTTCGGCTCCGTGCTCGCATTGTTCCTGGTGGCAATCAGCACCCGCAACAGAGGGAACGACGTGGGAAACATCACCGCCATGATCGCGGGTTTTGTCGCAGTCCTGTTTTTCAGTGTGCCCCAACTGCAGACATTCGCCGGTTTTGTGACCCACGACGGAAAACCCGCACTGGTTCTCGCATTTCCTTGGAGGATTACGCTCGGCACTTTGGTCACGTACGTCGTCGCGATCTGCTTTCGCACACCTCAGCGCATGGTCGATTCCATGGCCGCGAACCCTGCAAAATAGCCCCGATCCACAACAATGCCGGGAGCACAATGCAAAAGACGTTTCACATGCGCAAAAGACAGGAGCCGCATGTTTCCAAGGCATTTTCATCGCGGTCGTGCGACGAACGGGCAAACTCCTTGCGCTCCACGCCACCGGGTTCTGCGCAAGGTTTTTCTCCCGGAAAATGTTAATCACCATCGGGGAATTTTCTTGGCTCTGACGCGAGATATTTTCATGCTCGCCGCCACTCGCGGACGACAAAATACTGCCTGTGAATAACTCGTGAATAACTGCCAACTACCACTTCCGCTAATCCAAACGCCCGGTGCCCCTGCGCCCGCTGGTGCGCTGGATTCGCGCAGTTGTGCAGGAATCAGCGTTCCACGCTCATTGGATGCGCAACATCCTCCCAGTGAGTGTTTTATAGAATCCCGTTCCGGATAGTTTCGGAATTTCGTGGAACACGCCTTGCTCTACTTCCAGCACGCCAGGAAGGAGCCCCCCACAGTTCGCCATCAATAACCGCCCAAAAGTTATCCCTGTGGATAAACCGCCTATTCAGCCTCATCTCGGCCCTGCTTGGTCCGACATCTCCTCTGCGCTCCGCGCCGAGGTCACGCCCGATATTTACGACCGTTGGTTCAAGGACACTGAGCTCGTCGAGCTCAGCGACGAGCACCTCACCCTCCGTGTCCCAAACGACATCTATCGCTATTGGATCGAGGATAACTACCTCGCACCACTGCGCACCGCCATACTCCTCACCCTGAAAGGGGCGCGGGAGGTCCGCTTTACCAGTGCGGGGGTTTCCCACGTACCGGAACACGCTCCCGAGTCCTACAAAGTCTCGGAACCGGAGCCCGAGGAGCCGGAGGAGCGCGCGGTCGCCGGGGGCTTCAACCCAAACAACTCCTTCGAGACGTTCGTCGTGGGGACCAATAACGAGTTTGCCGCCGCCGCATGCCGCGCCGTGTCGGAAAACCCGGGCAAGGTGTACAACCCTCTCTTCTTCTACGGGGGAGTGGGTCTGGGCAAAACCCATCTCATGCACGCCATCGGCCAGCACATGATGGCGGCCAACCGCAAGATAAAGGTGGCCTACGTGCCGAGCGAAAAGTTCGCCAACGAGTTCATCGACGCCATCCAGACCAATTCGCTGGTGAAATTCCGCAAGCGCTACCGCCAGGTGGACGTGCTGCTCATCGACGACATCCAGTTTTTTGCCAATAAAGGCCGCTCCCAGGAGGAGTTCTTCCACACTTTCAACACCCTGTTCGACGGCCGGAAGCAAATCGTCCTCAGTTCCGACCGTCCCCCGGCGGAAATCGGCAATATCGAGCCCCGGCTCGTATCGCGTTTCGAGTGGGGTCTCACCTGTGAGCTCCAGACGCCCGACGTGGAAACCCGCACCGCCATCCTTCGCAAGAAGGCCGCAACGCTGGGAATCAAGATCGCGCCGGAGGTAATTACCTTCATCGCCGAGAGCATCCGCACCAACGTACGGCGGCTGGAAGGCGCGCTCATGCGCGTGGCCATGCTCGCCTCCCTGGGTGGCCCGGCCCCCAGCATGGAGCGCATCGAGTTCCTGCTGAAGGACCTGCTCGCCGAGGAAGCCCGCCGCAGCGTGAACGTGGAGCAAATCCAGAAGAAGGTCGCCGAGCACTTCGACGTCCGGTTTGCCGACATGACGAGCAAGCGGCGCCCCAAAAACATCGCCTTCCCCCGCCAAATCGCGATGTATCTGGCCCGCGAACTCACCAAGATGTCCCTCGTGGAAATCGGCGACGCCTTCGGCGGCCGCGACCACGGCACCGTCCTCCACGCCTACCGCCTCGTGCGCGAGCGTATGACAGGAGACGACAAAATCCGCCAGGTAGTAAAATTCCTGGGCGACCAGCTCCACCGGTAAGCATAGGCCGCACAGGTCATATAAGTCCTATAGGGCCTATATGTCCCACCCTCTACGCCATTCCCCGTACAGACTCTCAACCCAATTTCGTGAATGTTTCCGAAACCTTCGCGGAGTCGCAGCCGTCTTGGCTGCGGAGGTGTGTGTGCCTGACAGCCGGGTGGAAGATGCCGTTTTTGCGTGCATTTGGCCTCCGGTACAGCGTACAACCATCGTTCTCTAAGCGGGGTATTTCCTGCAAACCATAACCATATTGCCATGAAACGTCGTTCGTTCCTAGCACCTCTCGCCGCGCTAGCGGTCACATCCGGCCTCTTTTCGCCCGCCTTCGCGGCCGAAAAGCCCGCCGTTCACAAAGGCTCCAAAACACAGGCAATCGCGGATTCACCGCGCCCGACCGAAACCGTCCGCGTCGCTGCGGTGGGAGCCACGGATGTCGCCGCACTGCGCGCAGCCTACGGCATCGTCGCAAGGCTGCCGAAGGACGTGGAGGGCTTCTCTGCCAACTACCGCATCACCGAGACACTTACCGGCATCGCCAATTCCAAGTGGGCCACCACGCTGATGAGCCTGCCTCCCATCCAGGAAGAGGCTGAGTTCAAGCAGATGATCACCCAGTGGAACAGCCCGCAGGGCGTGCAGGTCCGCGGCGTGCTCGACGGCATTTTCGGCCAGGAAGTGACCATCGTCATGCCCGCCGGCTTCTCCGCCAAGCTGAAGCCCCTTCTCGATGCCTACATGGCGTTCTTCGGAAAGTACATGGAGAGCACACTGCTCAATGCAATGAGCGGAAAGAAGATGGGCCCGCAGGAAGTGCAGGCCATGATGCGCGACGCCGCGCCGGAGCTCCTCCCCGCCGTCGCCAAGGCCGATATCCCGCCGATCATGATCATCGCCAAGGCTGGCAAGTCCAAAGAGCTGATCGATGGCGCGTTTGGAAAACTCCTTTCCATGGTGGGCACCGAGTTGCCGCCCGCATTCGAGGCCGGTTCCTTCAAGGTGGACAAGTATGAGTTCAAGTCCGTCACCGTCATCGCCAAGAAACTCATCGCCGCATTCCAGGAGGAGCAGTTCAAGCTGCAACTCCGCGAATTGATGGGCGACGATGCCAAGGCCAAGGAAGTGCTCGACCTCATCCTCCTCAAGCGCGCCGAGATTTCCTGGGGCTGGGTGGAGGATTATTTCGTCCTCTCCATTGGTGCGGATCACAGCCATGTGAAATTCGCCGCCACCGACGCGGATAGCGCGCTCTCCATTCCCGAGGTCGCCGTCCGCGCCGCGGAATTCGCAGGAAAGAAGCCCATCGGCTTCTCCTACACCAGCCGCACTGTCTTCGACAAGATGGCTGCCAAGATCGAGTTTGCCGGTGCCTTCGACGCGGCCGCCGAGCAACTCGGTTCCATCCTCAAGCCCGACGCCATCGCTGGCATGAAGGCCGACGTGAAGAAACTCGAAGCCCGCGCCCAGAGCATCTTCACCCCCACCTACGACGCCAGCGTCGAAGTGGCCTGGCTCGATGCCGGCCTCCACGGCGAAGTGTTTGGCGGCTACCGCAACGCGATGATCGATTCGAGCAAGCCGCTCGCATTCTCCAGCCTCCTCAGCCCCACGACCGCGCTCCTGTTGGATGGACGCAGCTCCGTGAACAGCAAGCTCGCCGTGGACTTCGTCGAGGAAGGTGCCGTCACCCTCTACAGCTGGTACACCAAGTACGGCCAGAGCATGATTCCCGAAAACGAGCGCCAGGGCGTCGCGATGGTCGAGACCCTCGCGCTTCCCATGATCAAGCAGGCCTGGAATTCCGGCCGCCTGCTCGGCAAGGCCCTCGGTGATGAGTCCGCCCTCGTGGTGGATCTCAATGGCACGATGCCCAAGATTCCCGACATGCCGCCCTTCCTCAGCGGCACCAAGATTCCCCGCATCGCGTGGGTCGCGGAGCTCAAGGATCGCGCCGCAGTCAGCGAGTCCTGGAAAGGCTTCTCCGCCATCATCAAGCAGATCAGCGCACTCGCCGCCGAGAGCGCCCCGCAGCTGAACCTGGAGCCCAAGATGGTCAAGGATGGCGACGTGGAAATCCACTTCGTCCCGCTTCCCATTCCTGTGGATACCGGCGACGTCCTGCCCCACATCGCCATCAGCAAGAATCGCTGGATCCTCAGCACCTCGCCCAGCTTCAGCAAGGAGATCGCTGCCAAGCCCGCAGGTGCCGGCACCGCACTGGGTGGCAAGTGGATTGTGAACTTCACCGCCCTCTGGGACTTCGCCGATGGCTGGCTCACAGTCCTCGACAAAAACGCCGAGCAAATGCTTGGTCCCGGCGACGCCCGTGAGTTCAAGGAAGCCCGGCCAATCATCACCACCATCGTGAAGCTCGCCCGCTCCTTCGAAACCTTCGAATTCAACATCTTCGAGGAAGCCGGCAAGGCCCGCATGAGCGTCCACTTCAAGATTCAGGAACTGAAGTAAGGAAGCACAGGTAAAATCCATTCAAAACCCGGCGAGGTCGCAAGACCCCGCCGGGTTTTCTTTTTGTTCAAAAGCGCCTGATCGAGCTGGAGCGCCGGCCACTGGGAGCATGCGTCCCTGACGCATTTCCTCGTTCGTTACCATTCTCCGATGTCCTCAATCGGCCACCTCACAGCGCGAAGCGCCTATCTATTATGCCTCGCCTACTTCACTACCCCTGCTCATCCCTCAACACCCATTTCCGAACTGGGAAAATCCCAAAAACGTGCTACCGTCCAGTCATGGATGGAGAAAGGCGAAACGGACAGCATGGGACACAAGCGGATCGAGCAATCCCGTACCCAAACCAAGTTACGAGTCCCCCATCGCATCTATCGCCGAAAATCTCCTTCACCCATTGGACTCTACCCACCCTGCGCTTCGGAATCGCATCGCCATCGGCCTTCAAACAGCACCCACTCTCTTCAATCCTGTTTAATCCTGCTAATCTTGTAAATCCTGTCTTCCTGGTGCACCCAGCCTCCTCGCGGAATGCGCAAAAACCGCAAAAACCCCATCCCAAATCTCCCCGTTCCAGCCGTCGCCTCTATTGCATCAAATCAGACATTCCTCATCTTCAGCCACTTGCATCAGCACATTTCCAGCACTCCCAATCGCCGATAATCCCGTCACCCCTTTCCGCGCAAAATGCGCAAAAACCCCCAGAACCCCAGAACCCCCAGAACCCCCGCCGATGACTAAGGTTTGCCTCTTCACCCGGAATGCGCCAAACTCCGCTCCGATGAAACGTTCCGCCAGACTGCTTGCCACCGCTTTCGTGATGGCATCCGTGGCGTTCGCCCTTGGTGCACCCAAGCCCGAGACCCTCGTCACCGAGGGCAATGCGCTCCTGCAAAAAGGCGACAGCGCCGAGGCCTTCAAGCGCTGGGAACGCGCCGCCGGCATGTTTGCCAAAAAGCGCGACGCCGCCGGCGAGTTCGACGCCCTGCTCCGCCAGGTCGCCGCCTGCCAGGCCCTCGGCCAGCAAAAGCTCGCCCTCGGCAAGCTCGACCGCGCCGAGGAACTGGCCGACGAAAACCCCTCCCGCCTCGCCAAGGTGCGCGGCACCCGCGGTGCCATCTCGATGTATGCCCGCCAGGCCGGCGACGCCGAGGAACTGCTCAAGGAAAGCGCCAAGCTCGCCCGCCAGGTGAAAGACCCGGCGCTCGGCGCAGCAGCCCAGCACAATCTCGGCCTCGTCCTCATGGGCCTCACCGAATTCCCCAAGGCTCGCGCCGCCTTCGACGAGTCGCTCGACCTCGACCTCGCCCGCGCCTCGTCCGATCCGCTCCTCGCCGCCCGCGTCCGCAAGGCCATGGCCGATAACGAGTTCGCAGCCGCCAATTTCCCCGCCGCCACCACGCGCGCCGAGGAGGCGCTCAAAGCCGCCGCAGAACTGCCCGACAGCCGCGAAAAAGCCTTCATTCTCATGGGTGCCGCCCACGTGCTCGAGCGTGTATTTCGCGATGGCGAAAAGCACGAAAACGCCCTGCGCCTCCAGGCCTTCCGCCAGTACGCCGAGGCCGCCGCCATCGCCGCTCGCATCGGCGATCCCGTCTCCCACAGCTACGCCCTCGGCTACCAGGGAGCGATGTACGAGTTCGAAAAGAAGTTCGACGAAGCCGCGGCCCTCACCCAGCGCGCCGTCGCCCTCGCGCAGCAGGCCCAGGCCCCCGATTCCCTTTACCGCTGGCAGTGGCAGAGCGCCCGCATCCTCGCAAAGCAGGGCCAGCGCGAGACCGCCATCGAGGGCTACCGCCGCGCCGTGGCCACCCTGCAATCCATCCGCAACGACGTCTCCATCCGCCACGGCAACCGCAACGCCGGCTCCTCCTTCCGCGAAGTAGTCGGCGGCATGTACTTCGAGCTCGCCGACCTCCTCCTCCAGCGCGCCGCCTCCCTGACCGAGGGCGTGGAAAAACAAAACGTCCTCCGCGAAGCCCGCAGCACTTCCGAGTTACTCAAGTCCGCCGAACTCGAGGACTACTTTCAGGACGACTGCGTAAGCCTCCGCCGCGAACTCACCAAGAGCGTGGAGAATCTCGATCCCAAGGCTGCGGTGATCTACATCATCCCGCTTCCCGATCGCACGGAGCTCCTCGTTTCCCTCCCCGCAAAAGGCGCGGGGCAGCAGGGGAAGATCGAGCGCTTCAAGACCACGCCCAACGACGACCAACTCACCGAAACCGTGCGGCGTTTTCGCACTAATCTCGAGGATCGCTCCACCTACGCTTACCTCAACCAGGCTCGGCAGCTTTACACATGGTTGATCAAGCCCGTGGAGGCACTGCTGGAGGAGCAAAAATTCGAGACGCTCGTTTTCGTTCCCGATGGCTCCCTGCGCACCGTCCCCATGTCCGCACTGAACGACGGCACGCGCTTCCTCATCGATAAATACGCGGTCGCCGTGACGCCCGGTCTCGAGCTTATGGAGGCAAAACGCTCCTCTGAGGTGCTCTCGCGCATGCTGGTTAGCGGGCTCTCCGAGAGCGTGCAGGGCTTTCCCGCTCTGCCCGCCGTTCCTGCGGAACTCGACCAGGTCTCAAAACTCTACAACGTCTCCGGAAGCATGCGGGACAAGCAGTTCAGCAGCAGCGCAGTCACTGACCGGCTGAAAAACGGAAACTTCTCGATCGTCCATCTCGCCACCCACGGCGTGTTCACCAGCGATGTGCGCAAAAGCTTCGTGCTCACTCACGACAACCAGCTCACGCTCGACGACTTGGAACGCCTCATCCGCCCCGGCCAGCTCCGCGACCAGCCGCTGGAGTTGCTCACGCTCAGCGCCTGCCAGACTGCCGCCGGCGACGATCGTGCTGCGCTCGGCCTCGCGGGAATCGCCGTGAAAGCAGGCGCCCGCAGCGCCTTCGCCTCGCTCTGGTCCATCAACGACCGCGCCTCATCCATCTTGATCAACCACTTTTACGAGGAGTTGAAGAAGCCCGGCCAGACCAAGGCAAAAGCCCTCCAGATCGCACAACGGAAACTCATTCAGGAAGCCGGCTACAACCATCCCTGCTACTGGGCTCCCTATCTCCTCATCGGAAACTGGCTCTGACGAATGGGCGTCCCACGCATTTTCAAATTCATCGCAAAGTCGCTGCGCCGCCCCATCGTAGGCTGCGTGCTCATCAGCCTGCTCGTGGTCGCCGCGCTGCTCGCCGCCCGCAAATTCGGCTGGCTCCAGCGGCCGGAGTTCATTGTTTACGACCACCTGGTGCGGCAATTCTCCGATCCAAATTCCACCGATGATCGCATCGTCATTGTGGGCATGACGGAGGACGATCTGGTGAAGTATGGGTTTCCGATTGGCGACAAACTGCTCGCTGACTTACTTCGGAAGATTTCAGAGCAAAAGCCAGCTGTCACCGGATTGGATCTGTACCGAGACCTGCCCGAGCCGCGTTCAGGTGCAGACTATACGGAACTTGCAAAAGTCTTCGAAGAATTTGAGACGATTGTCCCGATTGAGCGTGTCGGATTTGTGGATGCCCCGAAGTATTTCAAAACGGAGGAGACCGAACATCGCGTATCCGCGAACAATCTCGTAAAGGATTATCACGTGGATGGCGTGTATCGCCGTGCGCCTTTGTATATAGAATATGAAGGAAGGGTCCTCCCGAGTTTTAGTTTACTTCTGGCCTCCATGTACCTCGCGTCGAACGACGTGAATTGTGTTCCTGAGGAAGTTTACTCGAAGGAATTCGGGAGGAACATTGGATTACTCAGGATCGGCAAAACCCTGATTCCCCGCCTGGACAG
>JAYUWZ010000033.1:0-4853 GCA_043753265.1 Verrucomicrobiaceae bacterium | reverse complement strand
AACGGGAGCCGCCGCGAAGAATATCGCGAAACAACAGGCAGATGGAGTCGTCCTGCTCGAAGGTCCCCCGGGGCGTTACGGCGGCTCGCCCATCGACCGGATGCATTCCATCCTGAACGACTGACGCGGATCCCGCTTAGGCTCCCCAGTGCGACTCGCGCACAGTTGAGATGGACGAAGCGTCCAATATCATGGAAAGCTTGCGCCGCATGATTCACCGCTCCGTTCTCGCCCTGTGCTCCGCCCTCGCGATTGCATCCGCCGGTGCCGCGGATGAGTGGCCCGACAATCTCACGGCGGAAGGCATCACGCCCATCACGCCGGAACTTCGCAAGGACGCCGCGCGCTACATGGAGTTTCGCTCCGCGGGATTTGCGGGGTGGATTCCCGGCAAGCGCGAGATGCTCATCGTCACGCGCTTTGCGGAGACGGCTCAGGTGCATCTGGTGAAGATGCCGGGTGGCGCGCGCAAGCAGCTCACCTTTGGCTCCGAGCCGGTGAGCAATGCCTCCGTGCAGCCGAAGTACGGGCACAGCTTTGTATTCAGCCAGGACACAGGCGGCTCCGAGTTTTACCAGCTGCACCGGTACGACTTTGGCGATGGGCGCGTGACGCTGCTGACGGATGGCAAATCGCGCAACACGGGCCCGCGCTGGTCGCGCGACGGACGGCTCGTGGCCTACACCTCCACGCGGCGCAACGGAAAGGACAACGACATCCGCATCATCGATCCCTTTGAGCCGTCGAAAGATCGTGAAGTGCTGCAGGTGAGCGGCGGCGGGTGGGACGTGCTCTCCTGGTCGCACGACCATGCCAAGCTGCTGCTCGGCGAGTATGTGAGCGCCAACGAAAGCTACCTGCACATCCTCGACATCGCCACCGGCAAGGTCGAGGCGCTGACTCCTCGCGACGGCAAAAAGGTGCGCTGGGGCGAGGCGGGCTTTACCCCCGCGGACGATGCAATCTACGCGCTGAACGACAAGGGGGGCGAATTTCAGGGGCTCGTGCGCATGGATCTCAAAACGAAGGAGGAAAAGCCGCTGAGCACGGATATCCCGTGGGATGTGGAGGACATGGCGCTCGCACCCGATGGCGCGCGGATCGCAATCGTTTCCAATGAGGATGGCGCGAGTGTGCTGCGCATCCTCGACGCTGCCACGGGCAAGGTTTCCGCCCAGCCGAAACTCCCGCTCGGAGTGCTGGGCCCGCTGAAATGGCGTGGCAACGATGAGATCGGCTTTTCGCTGAACCGCGCGCAGTCGCCCACGGACGCATGGAGCCTGGAGGTGGGTTCGGGCAATCTCACCCGGTGGACGGAGAGCGAGACCGGCGGGCTCGACGCGGAGAAATTTGCCGCGCCGGAACTGGTGCGCGTGGAGTCGTTCGACGGCACGAAGATGAGCGGCTTTCTTTACCGGCCAGATGCGAAGAAATTTCCCGGCAAGCGGCCCTGCGTGGTGAACATCCACGGCGGCCCCGAGGGGCAGTCGCAGCCGGAATTCATCGGACGCTGGAACTACCTCACTGCCGAGCTGGGCATCGCAGTTTTTTACCCAAACGTGCGTGGCAGCGCCGGCTACGGAAAAACGTTCCTGACGCTGGATAACGGATTCAAGCGCGAGGACAGCGTGCGCGACATCGGGGCTTTTCTCTCCACGCTGAAAAAAGATGCGGCGCTGGATGGCGATCGCTTTGGGGTGATGGGCGGCAGCTACGGCGGCTACATGACGCTAGCCAGCCTCGTACACCACGGCGCGGAGCTGCGCTGCGGCATCGACATCGTGGGCATCTCCAACTTCCTCACCTTCCTGAAAAACACGCAGGACTATCGCCGCGACTTGCGCCGCGTGGAGTATGGCGACGAGCGGGAGCCTGGCATGGCGGAGCACCTCGCAAAGATTTCACCCACCGCGAGAGCCGGGGAAATCAAGGACCCACTCTTCATCGTGCAGGGCAAGAACGACCCGCGCGTGCCGGTGACCGAGGCGAGGCAAATGGCGGAAGCCGTGCGCAAGGCGGGCGGCAAGGTGTGGTATCTCGAGGCGGCGGACGAAGGCCACGGCTTTGCAAAGAAGCGGAATGCGGATTTGCTGTTTCTCAGCGTGGTGCAGTTTCTGAAGGAGAACCTTTTGAAGTAGGAGTAATGTCCAACATCCAACGCCCAACGGCGCAAGCGTGGATCGGTGACGCATGGCGATTTTCGTGAAGCAATCGTGGCCATCATCTCCCCCTCTCGCTGTCATCCTGAGGGAGCTTCCAGCGAGTGAAGGATCCCGTCCAAATTCAAAAGCCGTTGGATCGCCATGAATATCCACGGGATCCTTCAGTCGCTCAAAGCTCCCTCAGGATGACAGCGAGAGGGGAAGGTTATACACTGCCTACTCTTCACGCAGCGCCCGCACAGGATCGAGCCGGGCGGCGAACCACGCGGGGATGACTGCGGCGAGCACGCAGATGCCGAAGGAGAGGGTGCCGATGAGCACCATATCGAAAGGAACAATCTCCGCCGGGATGCGGCTGAACTGGTAAATTTCCTTCGGAAAAATTTCCTGCCCGGTCATCACCGCGAGCAGACCCTGAATCTGGTCGCGCCAGTAAATAATCGCGGCGGCGGCGGCAAAGCCGAGTGCATTGCCAAGCAGGGCGACGGCAACGCCCTGCGCGAGAAAGATGCGAACGATGCGGCCGGATGAGGCGCCCAGTGCCTTGATGACGCCAATGTCCCGCCGCTTGAGCACGGTGATCGTGATGAGTGTATTCGTAATCGAGAACCCGGCCACCACCACTACAAGCGCCACGATGAAGAAGAGCAGCGTGCGCTCCATCTCGACGGCCTGGAAAAATTTGCGGTTGAGATCGATCCATGAAGTCACCTGGTACTCGGGGCCGAGCTTTGCCTTCAACTCGTGTTTGAAATTCTCGGCCCAGAAGGGGTCTTTCGTCCGCACGGAGATCCCATGGACGTCACCCCGCATGCCGTAAATCTCCTGGCCGATGTGGAGGGGTACGAGCATCACCTCTTGATCGTATTGGAAGTGACCGGTCTCAAACAAACCAGTGACCTCCAGTTCCACAGGTTGAATGAGTTGGCGGATGTCGTTGATCGCCTTGGCCTCGGGATCTTTCTTTTCCGCTTTTTTCAGTTCCTCGATCACCTGCTGAAAGTTGCCCGGGCCGTGAAGCAGCACTTTATCCCCGAGGGCGATACCAAGGCTGTTTGCCAGTTCCACCCCGATCAGGCACTTGTCGCCATCCAGATCGTATTTGCCGGGGGCCTTTATATATTTGGCCGCTCCGAGGAGTTTATCCTCCAAGTCGGGATAGATGCCCCGAACCTTTGCCGGATTGAAATTATTGGAAAACTCCAACACCACCGGAAACATCACAAAAGGGGATGTGGCCTCGATACCTGGCTCCGTCGCAAGCTGCTTGCGCAGAGCTTCTTCGTCCGCAACAAGGCCGTTTTTCTCAGTGACGATCAAGTGAGGCTCGTGGCCCAGGATTTTTCGGCGGAGTTCCTCGTGAAAGCCGGTCATTACCGCGATAACCACGACCAGCACCGCAATGCCGATGGTGACCCCGAGCAGCGTGATGACGCTGATGACGGAGAGGAAGGAGCGTTTCGGCTTGAGGTAGCGGAGCGCGAGAAAAAAGCTGAAAGGCAGGTTCAATGGACGTGGTAAACGAAAGCCAACCGTGAGGGAAAGGGCAAGGGATGGTCAATCACCCTTGCGGAATTGAAGGGAAATATATCAGGTTTTTCTCCAAATACTCATTGACCCTAAGGGGAGCGTCGGTAAATACGTCTCCTCACAGCTATGAAGAAAATCCTTTCCCTTCTCCTCAGCGTCGTTTTCCTCCACGCCCAGACCGCACCCCTTCTCGCGAAGCGTGGTGGTCCTGACTTTGGCGATGGTGGTGGCAACGTGGACATCGTCGGCACCTATTCCGGGACTTTGATTCCGACCTCGGACGACGAGGAGCTCACGGGGACGCCATCGCAGGACGGAGAAAGCCTGAATTCACTCGGCTTGTTCAGCCTTGGCATGCCAGCGGAGGGAGCGGGAACCGGTTCCTTCGTCATCTTCACGCAGGGCTTCAATTTCGTGGGAACCATCACCGCTGTGGGCGACCCCGGCAAGGGCACCATCAAGGGCTTGGTGGAAGCCAGCTACGATTTCGTGGATTTCGCTTACGACCAAAACGGCAACATTTTGGTGGATAACACCGGCGCTCCCATTCTCCAGGATTACACGGCCATCGTGCGTGGCACCCTGGCGGCGAGCGTGGTGCAATCGGACGAGTTCGACCCGACCGACATCCAAAGCGTCATCTTCAACATTGCCCGCCTCGAGGGCGAGGCTCAGATGGGCATCATCTTTGCCGGTGGAGTCACCAATCAAGTGCTGAACTACGTCGTCGATGGAGTGAAGCAATCCAGCAACGTCGCAGCCTCGACCGACCTGGGCAGTGGTGGCGTCACGGGTAACTAAGTTGCTCGTGGCTGGGAAGGCCCGGAGACTTCAACCGTGAAGCGAACCTTCCAATATTTGAAGTGCCGTGCTGGTGTGACGATAATGGAACTGATGACGGTGGTCGTCATCATCTCCATTCTGGCTGTTCTTCTTTACCCGCTTTTCGGGTGGTATCAGGAGAGAGCCCGCAGGGTTGCCTGCGCGGAAAACCTGAAAGGGCTCTACACCTCCACCTCCGCCTACCTAAACGCGAATAATGGGGTGTGGCCGAAAGTCGCCTTCAGTTCGAAGGATGCCCAAAACTACGCACGTGAATGGCACGATATGCTGCAGCCGTATGGAATTGCATGGAGCAACTTCATCTGTCCCTCATTTCAG
>JAYUWZ010000032.1:0-2198 GCA_043753265.1 Verrucomicrobiaceae bacterium | reverse complement strand
GCGCTCCAGCGAAGCTGAGTACGTCGCAAATTTCGCCTCCATGGCCAGTATTTGTGAGGCTCACAAGGCCAGCTTCGTCATCCTCCTCCCGATTTATCGCGACCCGAATACCACGGGGAATTACCCCGAATCCCCGGAGCCCCATGTGGGCGACCCGGAGGAAGCCATCCGCATCGGCGCATACCGCGCGGCGCTTCTCAAGGAAGCCACACTCCGCAAGCTCACCACGCTGGAAATTCCCGAGCTCACCGAGCGCAACTGGCCTGCAAACGCAGCCCTCTTTGGCGAGCGCATCCACCCCAACGCCGCCGGACACCTCCTCATTGCCAATCGCCTCATCGAAACCCTCACCCCCCTCGCTGCCCAGCGTTTAAAATGAATACGGATACCCACTCCCCGAAAAGCACGCCAAAGGTGCTTTTCTTCGATGCCTCCGGCACCCTCTTCCACCTCCCTCTCGGCGTGGGCCATCACTATGCCAGCGTCGCAAATCGTCATGGCGTCACCCTCGACCCGGGCGCCATCGATGCCGCTTTTCGCCGCGCCTGGAAAAACGCCGCACCCCCGCCGGAAACAAAGCTACCCCGCCCCGACGACGACCGCGGCTGGTGGAAAGCCCTCGCCGATGAAGTATTCATCGCCTGCGGAGCCCCCCATCTCATCGATAAGTGCTTCGACGAGCTCTGGCAGGAATTCGCGCTGCCCGGCGTCTGGGAACTTTACCCCGAGACTCTGGAGGTTCTCACCACCCTCTCCCCCCGCTTCCGCCTCGGCGTGATTTCCAATTTCGACACTCGTCTGCACGCAATCCTCACCACCCTCGGCATTGCCCGGTTCTTCGAGCACATCACCGTGAGCAGCGAAGTGGGCGCCGAAAAACCCTCTCCCCACATCTTTGAGTGCGCGCTCAAAAAGTTCGGCGTCGCACCTCAGGAGGCCCTGCACATCGGCGATGAACCCGGAGCTGACTGGCAGGGTGCGCCCGCCTCGGGCCTTCAGGCATTCGAGCTCCGGCGCCCTGAAAATTCGCTGAGAGATCTGCTGGCAGTCCTCTAAAAATAGATTACCAAACCACTGAAGTGGCAGAGGCGTCGTGTGTCCTGCCACTGTGGCCCCTTATTCACTGTCATGTTTGTCATGTTGAGAACCATAACACGGGGCGTGATTGTTTGTGCGGAGATGAACCGCGGCGTGCGATCGCTCAGGGATCATCCGAGTCACCGTGGCGCGATGCAGCGGTTGCCCTCCCCTAACCCCTGTCATCTTGATGGAGCTTTAAGCGACTGAAAGATCCCGTGAAATTCAAAAGCAGTGGAATCGCCATGAAATTCCACGGGATTCTTCAGTCGCTGGAAGCTCCATCAGAATGACAGCGTAAAAGGAGGCTAAACAAACACGACGCGCACAACGCCTCTGCCACTTTGTTTTAGCTCCACCTCGCTCGCGATAGCGCAAACAGTTCCTACGAAACACTCAGCCCAAACGTCATGGCCATGACACCCAGCGCGGCAAGAATCGCCACCACGCCCAGCGCCAGCACGGCCATTCCCGTCGGGTCCTTCTTCGCCGCCTTCTTCTCAAACGGCGACGCATTCATGAAGTTCGAGGGCTTCACGCTGCTCTTCCCCACCGACGCCACATGCTCCGCTTCCGGCAGTTCCTGCACATCCTCGGTCGCGTTCTCCGGATCGTAAATCGCCTCCACCTTGCCAAAGCGAATCTTGTCCCCGGCATTCAAAATCTTCGGATCCTCCGCCGCGAGTTGCACGCCATTCAGGCGCGTCCCATTCGTGGACCCCAGGTCCGTCAGTGTGTAAACCTCATCGGAAGGCTCAATCCGCGCATGGTGGCTGGAAACACTGACATCGTCCACGGGGAGCGTATTGTCAGTGGCGCGGCCCACCGTCACCGCATCGTCGGTGATTTCGTGGTCGAGTTTCGTTCCGTCGGGAAGATTGATCTGGAGCTTCGGCATACCCAGCGTGCTAACCACCCCCGCGCACACTTGCAAATGACAAATCATCTGGAATGCGTTACCTCCCCATCTTTCCATCCATTTACTCAAGACCCATCCCGGTCAAAACCCATCGGGCGTTGGAGGTTAGGCGTTGAGCGATGGACGTTTTCTCCCCCTCACTAAACCGTAAATATTTCCTTCTTGGAGACCTCACCGTCAGAATGGTGAAGTTTTCCCCTTG
>JAYUWZ010000031.1:0-4863 GCA_043753265.1 Verrucomicrobiaceae bacterium | reverse complement strand
GGATTGCGGTGACCACGATTTGTGGCTTTGCCAACGGGTGGCGCTTCCCTTAAATGCCGGCACTAGCCCATGCGTTTCCTGCCAGCCATCCTCTGCCTGCTCGCCGTCGCGGCGCCGACCGGCGGCAATGGCAATGAGGCGATCAAAAGCTGGCCGGCCTTGATGGCGGATGGCTTCGACTTCCCCGTGGGCAAGCCGGATGCCAACGGCTATTACAAGGCGCGCGGCTACCGGTCCAACGGCCACCTTGGCGAGGACTGGAATGGCAAGGGCGGCGGCGACACCGACCTCGGCGATCCCATCTACGCCTGCGCCAACGGCCTCGTGCTTTATGCGCAGAATTTTGGCAAAGGCTGGGGCAATGTGGTCATCATCCGCCATGTGTACGAAGAGGGCGGGCAGCGCAAAATTGTGGACTCACTCTACGGCCATCTCGACCAGATCCAGACGCGCTACGGCCAGCACGTACGGCGCGGCCAGCAGATAGGCACCATGGGCACCGGCGGCGGACTCTACGATGCCCACCTGCACTTCGAAATTCGCAAGGATCTGCGCGTGGGCATGGCGCGCCACCGTTTCGCACGCGACGACCGCACCTACTGGAGCCCCACGGATTTCATCGCCGCCCGCCGCCGCCTCGCAGTGAGCGCACCCAGCGTGCAAATCCCGGTAAACACGTACGTCCCCTACAACATCACCGCCCCCGCCGATGCGCCGCAAGAGCAGCAGCCCGGATTTGTGATTCCCGGCGGTGCCAAGCCCGCAGTGAAGCCGGGATGGAAGCCGGATCGGTTTGAGGACGAGCGGACGGATCGGTAGGGTGGCGATCAAGGCCTACGGCACCGGCACATCGTTTCCCCGGGCCACTGCCGAGCGGGCAGACTTTGCCACCATGCGCAGGGCGAGGGCCGCCGCGAGGATTGCGAGGGCGAGGAAGACATACTCCATCGGGTGCCGCGGGCGGCCTTTTACCAGCGCCGAAAGTTCGCCATTAAAGGTCGAGCCCAGCCACGTGAAAAACGAGTTGGCCGGGATGATGGCGACACTGGTGGCGGCGATGTAAGGCAGGTAGCGGATGGGCGTGAGCCCGTAGCAGTAGTTGGCGAGGCCAAACGGGATGGGCACGAATCGCAATAGTGCCACGATGCGCCAGCCTTCGCGGGCGATGGCAGTGTCGATGATGCGAAACTTCTCATTCCCTGCCAGCTTCCGGCGCACGAAGTCGCGCGCAAACCAGCGCACGAGGAAGAAATTCACAGTGGCCCCGAGGAAGCAGCCGAGCGACAGCGCGAAGAGCCCTTTCCAAAAACCGAAGAACAACCCCGCGGCCATGCCCAGCGGCGACACAGGCAGCATGAAGAGCTGCACAAACAGAAACGCCCCCGCAAAAACGAAAACGCCCGAGCCTGGGTGTTCATTGACCCAGCCCTGCAAGGCTTCAAGATAGTGGAGGAGTTGTTCGAGCATCGTTACCCGGCACAATGGTCAACAACGGGCGCGCGTAAACTCAAAAGCCTCCGGCAGGGTGTTTCAAACTCGTGGCAACCCGCCGGATGGAGTGCGGCGAAGACGAAAGGGGGCGCACACTACTACGCCAGTTTTTGGAGTGCGGCAGCCCTCTGCCGCTTTGTGAGCGGGAGGGAATTTGGGTGAGTTGGAAGGAAATCGCGTTCGAATTTCCCAAGCGGGCACCTCTATCAAACCACCCCCGCCTTCGCCCGCCCACAAAGCGGCAGAGGGCTGCCGCACTCCAAAAACTGGCGTAGGATTGCGAGCGCCTTCCTTATTCTTCACGGCCACGCGATATCCGCAATCACCGCCCGGTGATCCGAGTACAGCGAGCCCTGGTGCTCGGCGCGGACTACGCGGAGGTGCTTGTTCACCAGGATGTGGTCGATGGCCAGCACCGGCGCGACCATGGGCCACGTGGCATTGCAGCCCGAACCCGCCGTCTCGAAGGCATCGCTCATCCACGCGCGCAGGCGCTTGAAATGCACGGAATCCGTCGGCGTGTTGAAGTCACCCATCACGATGAGCGGCTGCGTGGAATACGCATCCACGAGCTGGTAGAGGCGCTCGAATGCAGGCGCGCGCGATTGGTCCACGAGCGCGTCGAAATCCACGAGCAGGATGAATATTTCCCGCCCCCCGAGGGTGGAGCTGAACAAATGAAACTCACCCACTCCACCCAGCGTGCCGCCGCTCTTGCGCTCCGTGCGCTCCGGCCCCAGCAGCAGCATCTCGCGGGAGAATGCCTGCACACGGTGGTTGGGAAATGTTTCCGCCCAGCGAGTGGAAAGCGGACCCTTGGGACGGCTCTCACCAAAGCACATCAGGTCCGCGTGCCAGCTCTCCACCTTGGGCAGGATGCCGCCGAGCCGCCAGCCGGGCCGCGCGCAATTCCAATACGCCACGCGAAAGGCAGGCGTCCCCGGAGACGCAGGCCCGAAACGAAACGCCGTCCAAATCCAGGCACCAGTGCAGGCCACAGCGATGAGGGCCGTCGCGATTGCCGTCTTGCGCCACGCCCGCCAGAACCACGCCGCGATGAATCCGCAAATCGCCAGCACCGCCCATGGCGTTCCGTAATACACCGGGGCCAGCAAATCCACGCCATCGCGCACCGTGAGCCGCACGAACAACCCGGCCATTAGCAGCAACGTGGAGACGAGCGCCACGGTCACCCACACGACACGGGCCAGAACCCGCCAAAAGCCGCGGCCTTCCGCGGGCGCGGCCTGGGGCGGTGCGGTTTTGCGTTTTGCCCCCTTGCTCATTTGGCGATGCTTGCAAAAAAGTCCCGCAGCCGATCGGCGGCGGCTCCAAAGCTGAGCCGCTCCATCGCACGGGATTGCGATTCCTCCATGGCCTTCTGCCACGCGGCATCGTCGGTGAGCAGAGCGCGGATTTCCTCGATCTCCAGCGGGTGGCCGAATGCCTCGCGATCCACCGCACCATTGCCCCCCGCGCAGGGCATGCGGCAGAGCAGCGCGTCTCCCGCGATCTGCCCCGGCACCGCGCTGGCATCGCGCTGGAAGACCACGCGGCAGCGCGCCATTGCCTTCAGGTATTCGGTGTAGTCCATGCGTGCGAGGATGCGCTCCTGCGGGATGCCGAGTTTGGTGAGGCGCCTTCTGCCCTGCCACCTGCGCACCCATCCACCGTCGTTCACCACCGTCACCGGCACCCCCAGCGCCAGCGCCTGGTTTACGGCCTCCTCGTGACGCCGCGTCGGCTCCGACCATTCGCGCGTGCCGATGAAAATCCCCGCCCGTTCCGCCAGCGGCACGCCGAAATCCCAGCGCGCATCGTCCACCGGGTAGGGCGTGGGAATATACTCCACCGTCTTCGCACCGGCCTCGCGGTAAAAAATCTCGGCCTCGGGAGTGCTCGCGAGCGCGCCATCCGCCTCCCTGCAAATCTGCGCAAAGAGCACCTGCGCCCCGGGCGTCTCCAGTTGCCGGGCGATTTGAAAGGGCCCGCTTTCCTTCCAGGACACGGCGACCGTCCGCCCGGCGGCGACCAGCTTGCGCAGAGCCAGCAGCGCGGGGCGCAGGTCCTTCCGCAGCAGCAGTAGCACGGCGGGCATGATCCCCGGCACTTTCTCGATTTCGCGAAAGAACCCGCCTTTCGTACACGCGGCGTAGGCGTGGTAATTGATAGGCGCATGCCCCGGCGCGGTGCGCGTTCCCGCACCATCGGGAAAAAGTTGATTCGGGTCGTTTCCTCCCGGATTGAGAACGGCAAGTTGCATGCGTTGCCTGCAGCGTGCGGAAAAAGCATGCCCGTTGGCAACACGGCAACACGACACCCCTGCGGACATGGCATGATTTAAGTAGGCGGAAGAAAGGAAACGGAGCGAACAATGTTACGCCAGTTCGTGGAGTGCGGCAGCCCTCTGCCGCTTTGGATGGTGGGCGTAGGCGGGGGGCGGTAGGGCTGAGTGAGCGCATGGGAGAATGTGCACAGCCTTTCCAACCAGCCCGCCCAAAATCTCCCCCTCCATCCAAAGCGGCAGAGGGCTGCCCCACTCCACGAACTGGCGTAGATTTGTAACCGCCTTTTCCATCTATTACCGCTCGAACTCCCTACCCTCTAAATCACACCTCTGCGGACAAACGGGCGGGCCATGTGGCAATTTGCCGAACTCCCCGCCATATTTGCCATCCATTCGACCGCCGCGTGGCGTGAAACCTTAACCATCACGGCACCGGGGTTGGAACATGAACGGCTTTCTCTTGGCGGCGTTATGCCAGCCCAACCAAACGAATCGAAGCTGAACAGCCGCTACCAATTTCACGCCGTGATCGGCCACGGTGGAACCGGGGAAGTGAGTACCGCGTGGGATACGCAACTCGAACGCACCGTCGCCATCAAGCGCCTGCGCGTGTCGCACATGAACGACGAGAACATGGGCACCACCTGGCAGGAGGCCATGCGCCTGGCGGCCATCCGCCACGCAAACATCGTCGCCGTGTACGACATCGGCATCGAGGACGGCTCCCCGTATGTGGTGATGGAGTATGTGCAGGGCGAGACCATCGAGCAGCGCATCGAGCGCAGCGGACCGCTGCACGGCGAGGAGTTCGCGGAGTTTGCGCGGCAGACGATGGAGGGCATCACTGCTGCCCATCACGCGGGACTGATCCACCGGGACGTGAAGCCTGCGAACATCATGCTGTCACGCCAGCCCAGCGGCTCGGCCCTGGTGAAGGTGCTGGATTTTGGCATTGCCCGCTTTACGAATTCCCACACTCAGGCCAGCGAGGAGCAGGAGACCATCACCGGCTCCATTCACTGCATCGCGCCCGAGCAACTCAATCGCGAGCCCGTGGATGCCCGCACCGATCTCTATTCGCTCGG
>JAYUWZ010000030.1:0-2201 GCA_043753265.1 Verrucomicrobiaceae bacterium | reverse complement strand
ACGCGCTCCGCGGGCAGCACGAGCGTGAGCCGGAATGAATAGGGATCGTCGCATGGGCAGGTTGCCCCGGTGACGATATCGCGGTCGCAGATCGGCAGCGTGGCAGTAGCACCGCCCTCGGGCACAAGCAGACAGTGCTCCACGAGAAAAAGGGGAATGTCGTCGGAAAGCCCGGCGAGCAATTGCTGCGCTGGCGCACCACCCGTCACCAGGGCGACGGCTTCACCCGCACGATCCACCAACCTCGCGCCGCTGTCCTGGTAGAGAGCGGCATCGCGCCCGCTCGCAGCCGCATGCACGGCCTCGGCGAGCGCGGCGGAAAAAGTCGGCTGCAAGACCACGCTGTCGAATCGGATCGTGCCGCTCGTGTTTCCAAAAGTGAAACCCCACTGCGCGGAGGAGCCGTCCCCTGAACTCTCAATCACGAGGCGCATGTCGGCTGGCATGTGACTGAAAAACCGCACTGCGCTGGCTTTTGCGGCGGCGGTGGCCTCGTTCAGCATTTTCGTCTTCATGTCCGGCGCTGCCACACCACGCGTCTTTACACCCACCGTGCCGCGCGCAACGGCGACGAGTTTGTTGCCCGCGTCCACTATCTTCAGTTTACGCTCATCGCCGGGTACTGCGTCATGCCCATAGCGGGCGGCGACACGCCCGTCGCGAAGCAGCGCGGAGATGCCAACGAGCGCGGCGGCCCGGGTGGGGAATGGCACTGGCGAATCAAACGCCACGTTGTCCTCCACGGAGTCGATGGAAAATTTCCACCCGCCAGCAGTCTGCTGCAGGAGTACCGGGTGACCAATGGACGGAGCCACCCCCAGCAGGGTCCGCAGAAGGCGCTCGTATCCCGAGAGATTTGCTGCGCCGTGGGCGGCGCGGAGATTCGCGCCAGCGGCTCGATCTCTGGATATTTCGGGCAGCACCGAAAGCATGCGCGTGGTCGCGCAGAGGATGGCATCGGGGTCGGCGCGCAGTGAACGATGGCCCGCAAGCATCGCGAGCGGCCCGAAGTCGCGGCCAAAGCGTGAAAGCAAATGCGCGGCAATCGCCTGCCGGCGGCGGCGGCGCTCGGAGGGCGGCTCCAGCACGGAATCCAGTGGACCGATTTCCAGTGCCCCAAAACCATTAATCCTCGATGGCCAACACCCGGCGAGCACTGGCACGTAGCGGCGCAGTCCGAGCATCTCAGGCAGCCGCCGTACCTGCTCACGATGCGTCGCGAGAAACTGCTCATTGATCGCCATGAAGGCTTTCAATTGCAATGCTTGAGCGTGGCGGGCCACCGGGCTGTTCTTCGGAAGGCCGTCCGGTCCCACGCCATAGTTGAGCGGAAGCAGATTTAGCACCGTCTGGTAAGGCTCCAAGTCCCTGCGCCTTCCCTCCGGCACGGGGAGGACGCTGCTATCCGGCATCGAGCGAATGGCCGCGCTTCTGGCCCGCAAGTGGGTGATGCGGGCGTTGAGTTCCGTCTCCTCCGCGTAAAATGGCAGGTCGCGTTTCCAAAATCCGAGGCAGGATTTCGCGAGCGAGAACCGTGGGGCGAGCGAACGATCGAGCGGCAGCACCCAATCCTGCTCAGGCTGTGCAATGCCACCGCGATAGCTCGTCATGCGGAGGCGGCGCACCGCGCGTACTCCGGGCACATCCATCAGCACCTGCACAATATCGGAGGCGCGCAGGTTTTCCCGGCGCTCAGAGCGCGCGAGTTCCGCATCATCGAGAAAGCCGTGTCTAAGCAGGGGTCCCTCAAAGATTTCCTCCGGGCTTACACCTGCCTCCAGCAGTTCTGCAACCGTGCGGAATCGTGGCAGCGGGGAAAGGTGATCCTCCACAGCCATGACGATGTGCGCGCCCACTTCCTCGATGTCCGCATCCGGCGAAACGTCGATTTCCATGCACAGGCCAATCTCTTCAAATGCTGCAATCCGCACGTTGCGGAACTGCTCCCCGATGTTGCGTGTGCGTTCCAGCAGATCGCGAATGGCCGCAAGGCTCGCGTTTTGCGCAGCCAGTGTGGGTGTGCCCTCAAACTCGACTTCCAGGTCCCAGTATCCGCGTGGGCGAATCTCCGGGTGAGTCGTGTCATTGCCACTCGCGGGCCTGGCCAGGACAATCTTCTGCGTGGCCCGCTCGACGAAGTAAGCCGGGCGGCCTGCAGCGGGGGTCTCCAGCAGCCACGCGTTGCGGATGCCCGGTTGACC
>JAYUWZ010000029.1:0-4864 GCA_043753265.1 Verrucomicrobiaceae bacterium | reverse complement strand
GCTCGAGGAAGCCCGCGACAAAGTGCGCTGGGGCAAGGAGCGCCGCTCGCTGGCGATGTCTGACAAGGAAAAGGAAAACACCGCCTACCACGAAGCCGGCCACGCCATCCTCGGCTGCCTGCTGGAGCACACCGACCCGCTCCACAAGGTGACCATCATCCCGCGCGGCCCCTCGCTGGGCAGCACGATGTATCTTCCCATCGAGGACAAATACACCCACCGCAAAAACGAATTGCTCGATCGTCTTGTGATGATCATGGGCGGACGTGTGGCGGAGGAATTGATCTTCGGCGACGTGACCAATGGCGCCCGTGGCGACATCGGCATGGCCACCAACATTGCCCGCAAGATGGTGTGCGAATGGGGCATGAGCGAGCGGCTCGGCATGGTGGAATATGGCGAGCACGAGGAATACGTGTTCCTCGCCCGCGACATGAACCGCGGCCGCAACTTCAGCGAAGCCACCGCACAGGAAATCGACCGCGAGGTCAAAAAACTGTGCGACGACGCCTATGCCCGTGCGAAGGATCTCATTACCAAGCACCGCGACAAGCTGGAGGTTATCGCCAAGGCACTGCTCGAATACGAGACGCTCGACGGCGACCAGGTGAAGGACATCGCCAACACCGGCTCGATGCGCAATCCGCCCACCACGGGCAAGGCCAGCCGAGCCAGCGCGGCCGCTGCGGCAGCCGCCAGCGAGGAACCCTCCCGCGACGAGCCCCCGCCAATCGGTCTCGGTGGTCTCAGCGGCGCGCCCGCTTAATCGGTCCATCCATCCCATTCACACTCGCGAAGCTTTTCCCAGTGAAGAGCTTCGCGAGTTGCTTTTTGGGGTATAGGGACGATTGCAACCCGACACGGAACAGCCCACCTTGCGGACTGGAAGTCCGCGCTACTTTTTCCAACCTTTCTCGACGTGTTTGGAAAACGTGGATAGGATGAGGCAATGCGTTCTACTCTGCTGCTTGCCTTGTGTTTGCCGGTTGTTCCTTTGCTTGCAGGGGAGGCGGAGTGGCCGCAGTTTCGCGGGCCTTCGGGGAGCGGGCTTGCTGAGGGGCAGAAACCGGTGGTGGAGTTTGGCCTGGAGAAAAATCTCCTCTGGCAGGTTTCGGTGCCGAGTGGGGCTTCGTCGCCGGTGATTGCCGGGGAAAAGCTTTTCCTGACGGCGTATGATGGAAAAAAGTTGTTTACGATTTGCATCAATCGCAAGGACGGGAGCGAGCTGTGGCGGGTGGAGGCACCCACGAAAGCGATTGAGCGCTTTCACGATTTGGAGGGCAGCCCTGCAGCGTCCTCGGTGGCGACGGATGGCAAACGGGTGGTAGCCTATTTTGGTTCCTGCGGACTGCTCTGCTATGACATGGGCGGGAAGGAACTGTGGCGTGTGGAGATGCCGGTCGCCGAAACCAACAACGATTTTGGAAGTGGCACGTCCCCGATTCTCGATCATGGGCGGGTGTTCCTTGCGCGCGACCTGGCCAAGGATTCGATGCTCTATTGCTTCGATGCGGCCACAGGGAAGGAACTGTGGAAGGTGGCTCGGGATGGATTTGCGACGTCGTATTCCACGCCGCTGGTGTGGCATCACGATGGGCTCGATGAACTCGTGGTGGGTGGCGCATTGCGGTTGAAGGCGTATGACGCCGCGACCGGCGCGGAACGCTGGGTGGTGAGAGACATGCCCTCGGTCAATTGCACCACGCCGGTAGCGGCGAATGGGATGATTTACTTTGGAGGCTGGGCGCCCGGCGGTGTGGATGCGCCGATGCCGGAATTTGCCGAACTGCTGAAACACGACACGGACAAGGATGGGGCGCTGAGCAAGGCGGAATCAGCAAATTCGTTTCTCAAGGATTTCTTCAGCGCGAACGATGCGAACCGGGATGGCATCATCACCCAAGCGGAATGGGACGCCCTGCTCGGGTATCTCAAGAGCGGTAAAAATGGGATTGTGGGGATCAAGGCAGGCGGCGTGGCCGATGCGACGGAGTCGCACACGAGCTGGCGCACGGATCGGGGGCTGCCCTACGTGCCGACGCCGCTGGTTTATCAAGGACGGGTGTATCTGCTAAAGGACGGAGGCCTGGCGTCGTGTGTGGACGCGAAGACGGGCAAGGCGGTATATACGCAAAAACGCCTGGGGCTGGACGGCGGGGTATACGCTTCCCCGGTGGCGGCGGATGGACGGATCTATTGCATCAATCTGCGAGGGGTGGCTTTTGTGTATTCAGCAGGAGATGAACCGACCTTATTGAACAAAGCAGACCTCGGGGAACGCACGTCGGCTTCACCGGCCATTGTGGACAATGTGGTGTATTTTCGCACGGCGACGAAGTTGTGGGCGTTTGGGGAGCGGAAGTAAGGAAACGTCCAACGTCCAACGTCCAATGCGCAAGCGACGGTCGGAGAGTTGAGTAACTTCAGGCCGTGGTCATCTGCGCTTTCCATTGAACGTTGGATGTTGAGCGTTCGACGTTGGACGTTTATTCGGTGTAACGCCCGGCCTGCTCGCGGCGTCTGCCCTTTCAACGCGCCATGAACCCGAATACCTGCGGTCACATTAACCCGTTGCTCACCCGCCGCGACGTGCTCTCCAGCCTTGCGTGTGGATTCGGGTGGCTTGCCTTCTCGGGGCTTGCCGCCGGGAAGGCTGGGGCGGCGGAGATCGGGCCACTGGCGCCAAAGCCGACGCATTTTCCGGCGCGTGCAAAGCGCGTGATTTTCCTGTGCATGCGCGGCGGGCCGTCGCACGTGGATACTTTTGATCACAAGCCAAAGCTGACAGCGGATCACGACAAGCCCGGCAAGCGCCCGGGGACGAAGCTGCTGGCCTCGAAGTGGAAGTTTCAGCAGCGGGGGAAGAGCGGGCTGTGGATTTCGGATTTGTTTCCGCAAGTCTCCGCGCATGCGGATGACATGTGCCTGGTGCGCTCGATGCAGACCAACCTGCCTGCGCACCCGCAGGCATTTGTGAACCTGCACACGGGCAATTCGCAGTTTGTGCGGCCTTCGCTCGGCGCGTGGACGCTCTACGGGCTGGGCACGATGAATGAGAATCTGCCGGGATTTGTAACCATCTCGCCGGCACAGGGCTTTGGCGGCGCGCAGAATTACGGGAGCGCGTTCCTGCCCGCGATTTACCAGGCGACGCGGATAGGCTCGGATAATCGCAGCGTGGCGAATGCGCAGGTGCGGAACATTGAAGGCACACTGGGGCCGGTGGCGCAGCGTGCGGAGTTGGAGCTGATCCAGACCCTGAATCGCGAGGCGCTGCGGCGGGACAAATACAATCCCGTGGTGGAGGGAGTGATCGAAAGCTATGAGCTCGCATTCAAGATGCAGAGCCAGATGCCCGCGGTGATGGATATCTCCAAGGAAACCGAGGCGACCAAGCAGCTTTACGGAATCAATGGCGGAGCCACGGATGACATGGGACGGAAGTGCCTGCTGGCGCGGAAATTCATCGAATCGGGTGTACGCTTTGTGGAGATTTGCCACGGGACCTGGGATCATCACTTCAATCTCTCCAGCACGCTGGAAAGCAACGCGCGCGCAGTGGACACATCCATCGCGGGACTGCTGGCGGACTTGAAACAGCGTGGGATGCTCAAGGATACGCTGGTCGTGTGGAGCGGGGAATTTGGCAGGACTCCGCACGCGCAGGGCGGTGACGGGCGCGACCACAACAACAAGGGTTTCACGCTATGGATGGCTGGCGGAGGGGTGAAGGGCGGCACGAGCTATGGCTCCACGGACGATTACGGCTACGAGGCAGTGGAGAACAAAGTGCAAATCCACGATCTGCACGCGACCATTCTCGCGATGCTCGGACTCGACCACGAGAAGCTCACGTATCGCTATGCAGGCAGGGACTTCCGGCTCACGGACGTGGCGGGAGAGGTGATGCGGGGCGTGATGGCGTAGGAACACGTCCCGAAATGCGCCACGAAATACGGACTGGAGGCCGTGTTACCTTGCGCCCGTACACGCAAAACCCCGCCGCGCGGGAGCGAAGCGGGGTTGCGTGAAAAATGGGGTGCTACTTCAGCTTGCTCTTGAGTTCCTTGCCTGCGGAGAACTTCACGGCCTTGCTGGCCTTGATCTTGATTTTGTCGCCGGTCTTCGGGTTCACGCCGGTGCGGGCCTTGCGGCTCACAACCTTGAACGTGCCAAAGCCGATGAGTTGCACGCTCTGGCCCTTCTTGAGGGCGCCGGCAATGGCCTCGATCGTGGCGGCGGCGGCTTTCTCAGCGGCGGCCTTGCTGGTTTCTTTGCCCAGGGCTTTCTGGACGTTGGCGACGAGCTCTGCTTTGTTCATGGATGCTGTTGTGTGGTTTTACTTAATTGTGATGTGACTCCTTGTGTTGCTGGGGGTCCAGCGACAACGGGCGCGTGTTTGTCAGCCGTGGAAGTCGAAGTCAACAGGCATTTGACGATCTTTCCGATAATTTCACACGGCGTCGCGCTAGCATTGGTGCGGGTTGGCGGTTGATTTCCGGCACGGAAGAAGCGCATGTTCTGGCATGAATTTTGAAGACAAGATTGAGAAGTTCCTCGGGGCGCATCCGCAGATTCCGGAGTCTGCTTTTGTCGCAGGCAACGCCACTTTGGTTGGCGATGTGTCGCTCGGTGAGGAATGCAGCGTGTGGTACCAGACGGTGCTGCGGGCGGACATCCATCGCATCGTGATCGGGCCGCGCTCGAATGTGCAGGATGGCTCGGTGGTGCATCTCGCGGATGATTTTGGCGTGGAGGTCGGCGAGCTCGTGACAGTGGGCCACAAGGCGATCCTGCACGCGTGCAAGATCGACAACGAAGTGCTGATCGGCATGGGAGCCATCGTGCTGGATGGCGCGGAGAT
>JAYUWZ010000028.1:0-2203 GCA_043753265.1 Verrucomicrobiaceae bacterium | reverse complement strand
ATTTCGAACGTCGCTTGCGCCATTGGACGTTGGATGTTGGACGTTGAATGTTGGACGTTTTTACTCCCTCGAAATCACTCCCGCCTTCTCCAGCGGATGCATCCCATGCTGCACCAGCGCAGGCGCTTCACCTCCCGGAAACATCTTCCCGGGATTTGCGATCTCCTGCGGGTCAAAAGCACGGCGCAGCCGCTTCATGAAATCGATCTCCTCCGCGGAAAACATGTCCGGAAGGTAGTCCCGTTTCTCCACGCCGATGCCATGCTCGCCAGTGAGGCTGCCGCCCATCTCCACACACATCCGGAGTATCCTGCCCGCGAGCGCCTCCGCGCGCACCAGCGCACCATCTTCGCGGCCATCGTAAAGAATCAGTGGGTGCAGATTTCCATCGCCAGCGTGAAACACATTCGCCACGCGCAACCCCGCCTCGCGCGACATCTCGGCAATCCGCCGCAGTGCCTCCCCGAGCCGTTGACGGGGTACCACGCCATCCTGCACGATGAAGTCTGGAGACAATCTCCCCACCGCGCTGAATGCCGATTTGCGGCCTTTCCAAATCGCCATCCGCTCCGCATTGCCACGCGCCACGCGGATGTCCACAGGCTGCGATTGTTGCAGGATGGCATCCAGTTCCGGGCGCTCCGCCGCCACGCGCTCGCGCGGTCCTTCGAGTTCCACAATCAGCACCGCTTCGCAGCCGCGCGGATACCCTGCATGCACCGCCGCTTCTGCGGCCTCCATGGCCAGCGCATCCATGATTTCCATCGCCCCCGGCAGCAGCCCGCTCGCTACGATTGCCGTCACCGCATTCCCTGCCTGCTCCAGCGTGCGATACCCTGCCAGCACCGTGTGAAAGCACTCCGCGCGCGGAAGCAGTTGCAGCGTAATTTCCAGCGCGATGCCAAAGAGCCCCTCATTCCCCACAAAAAGCCCCGTGAAATCCGCGCCTGCCTGCTCACGGCTCGCGCTGCCAAATTCCACCACCTCGCCCGTGGCCAGCACCGCCTTCACGCCGAGCACGTGGTTTGAGGTCATCCCATACTTCAGGCAATGCGCTCCTCCGCTGTTAAACGCCACATTCCCTCCAATCGTGCAGATCGTTTGCGAGGAAGGATCCGGCGCATAGTGCAGTCCATGCGGCTGCGCTGCGACCGTCACCTGCGTATTCACCACACCCGGCTCCACCACCGCGATGCGCTCTGCCGGGTCGAGCCGCAGGATGCGATTGAGCCGGTTCAGCGCAATCACCACCCCACCCGCCACCGGCAGTGAACCGCCGCTCAGGCTCGTGCCACTCCCGCGAGCGACAAAGGGCACGCCGAGCTTCGCGCAAAGCCGCACACAAGCGATCACCTCGTCCGCCGTCTCCGGAATCACCACCACCGCCGGTCGCGAATGAAACGCCGTCAGCGCATCGCTCTCATAAGCCGAAAGCTCCGCCGACCCCGCAAGCACACGAGCCAGCGGCAGGGTTTCGGCAAAGCGGGCGGGGAGGTCGGGATGGCTCATTTCAGTGTCGCAAGGTACTCCACCAAATCCCTTAATCCCCGTTTCCCCAGCACCTCCCCAAGCCCCGGCGGCATCGCACTCGGCAGCTTTTGCTGCTCTTTGATTGTGGCCTTCTTCACCACCTGCGTCTTGCCATCCGCGACGTTCTTCAGAGTTACAGCGTCCGCATTCTCGCTCACGGCAATCCCCGCCAGCACATTCCCGTCCTTCAGCGTCACGAGCACATTCTCGTATCCCTGCGCGATTTCGCTGTTGGGATCGACAATGGCCTTGAGCAGGAATTCCCGATTCTGCTTTGCCGCGAGCCCTGCCAGGTCTGGGCCCACATCGCCACCCTGCTTGGCCACCGCATGGCAGCGCATACAGGCCGCCTCGGCCTTTTCGGCAAAAATCTCACGGCCTGCCTTTGCATCGCCGCCCTCCAGGCATTCGCGCCACGCAGCGAGCGCATCGTCCTTCTTGCGCGTCTTGTCCCAATCCTTCAACAGCCCAACCACCTTGGCATCGCTCCGCTTGCCCGAAGCCTCCAGCACATCGAGGTGCAGCGCCGCAGGCAGTTTGCCGGATTTCATCTTCCCAAGCAACGCCGCCAGTTCGCCATCCGCCCCGGGTTGGTCGAGCGCGCCGAGGGTCTCGATGGCCTCCCGCTGTTCCGCAATGCTTCCGCCTTTCAGCGTCTTCGTAATCTGCCCCA
>JAYUWZ010000027.1:0-4867 GCA_043753265.1 Verrucomicrobiaceae bacterium | reverse complement strand
CACTGCGATTGTGCTCGCTGTTGCCGCCGTAGTCTTCTTTGGCATTCGGCTACTCGACGGCATTTCATCGGCCTTTGGCGCATTTGCCGGCACCGTCGATCACTGGCCGTTTATCTATGTCTGCGTTCCCGCGCTCTTCATAGTTGCGTTCATCACTCGCTGCATCGGGCGCTTGCATGGTCTTGTTGGTTCTCTGCTCTTCACCGCCTACGTTGCTTGGATCTGTTGGAGTGCAGCGGGAGACCAAGCACGGGCCTATGGCTGGCAGAATTACGGCGCGCAGCGGTGGCTGCTTGTCCATTACTGGTCACTGGCTTGGGGCATTGCATTCACGGTATTTTTATTTGTCCTACCGACCTTCTGGCGACGCCCAGAACGCAAGACCTATTAACCAGAAACGCCAACCATTCGCTGCAGTGAACTCTAAATCACACCCCATTGCGCTCGCAAATCCACGCTGGGCACCCGAGAGGGCCATCTTACTCACTTCGACGGACAACAGGTCATTGCAACCGGCACATTGGACCAATCCCGCAAAGGCCATTTCAAAGCCTTTGTTGGGTCCTTCACGATCAGGAGCCTCAGTTCCCATGAATCAACCGTCGCCTAACCATGCGCTGCAGCGAATGTGCCGCCCACGAGACCGCGCGACCTGCGAGGGTGGCCTCCGGCTTTTGGATAAGCGCTGGCGCGTGGACAGTGCTCCGGGCGGCGGTGGTCTGGTGCCAGATTCACGCTTGCCTCGCCCAGAGCAGTCGCTGAGCTTGGGTCGTTGGGCATCATGAACACCTACGCAATCACGGAAGACGAAGGCTACGGATGGATCACCGGTCTTACGAGCGATGGGCGGCAGGCGATAGCGGCAGACAACGTCAACTTGTTCTTCGACACCAGCGGACAATTCCTGCAGATGGAAACTCTACAGAGATTAGCCGACTGGAAGGAGCGTGCACAGAAGGTGATCTCACAGCGCGGTCCGATTCATGTTCAGGCCTTTGAGATCGATGGCGAGTCCATCGGGGTTCGTCCACTGCGAGACTCAGAACTGTTTGAATTCTTGCTTGGAGACGATTTCTGGATGAATCGCGATGGGACAGTCAACTCACATTGATCAACCCCAATGCCTAACCATGCGCTGCAGCGAATGTGTCGCCCACGAGACCACGCGACCTGCGAGGGTGGCCTCCGGCTTTTGGCTAGGCGCTTGCGCGCGGGCGGTCGGCCATCGCGTCCAGGTTGCAATCCAACGCCCTCGTGGGCCGGGTCGCTGAGCTTGGGTCGTTAGGCGATTCTGCGCGTCCCGTGTGAACTGAGCCTTAATCACCCATGATTGCGAGCGCCGGAGGCCGCCCGGCGATTCACACTTGCTTTCGCCCGGAGCGGTCGCTGAGCTTGGGGTCGTTAGGCGACGCTACACGTCTCTCACCATGAAAGCACTCCTCTCTTTGCTTTACTTGATCACCGCCGCGTTGGCGGCTGCGCCCGTCAAGTCCAACGATCTGCCAGCCGAAGCCGTTGCTGCATTCAAGACCGGCACGAAGTTTGTCCTCTTTTCCTTGGAGGCGCCAATCACAAGCGTCACGGAACCGCAACTGAAGCCCGGGGAGGGCCATCACGGTTACAGGATTCTCGGAAGCACCGAACTTGCCGACGCGCCTTCACGGGCTTCAGCATTCGCAGCCATTACCGATGCGGTTCGCGGTTTCGATGGTCTTCTGGCTGCTTGTTTCGAGCCGCGTCATTCATTGCGTGTCACTGCCGCCAACGGAGCGACATATGACTTTGTCGCCTGTTTCGAGTGCCATCAGGTTTATGTCTATCGTGGCAAGGAACGCATAGGAACCGCAGGTATGACTGGCTCACAGAAGCGCCTCGATGACCTTCTCGTCGCAGCAAAGATACCTTTAGCCAAGCCAGCTTCTTCCAAATGACCACAACGCCTAACCATGCGCTGCAGCGAACGGGCTCCGCGTCATGACAACATCGAAGCGTCTCATTCTCTGGGCGGGCGATGGCCCACTGAACGCACGCGACCAAGTCGTTGGCGACATCGAGACGCACATCGAGGAGGCGCTGCGTGAGGCAGAGGAGGACACATGCTGGCTCAACGACCTCATCGCTTATCTCCGCTGCTTGAACGGTGTTCTCCGCGAGGCCGGCGGCGAGCATCTCATCTCTGAGCGCGTTGCCGAGTGGCGTCAGCGGGCACTCGCGGCATTCGACTCGATGCAGAGTCTCACCCCAGACGAGATTCGCGACGACCGCGCTTTCATTGTGTCCGTCTTCGATGATCTCGATGAGCTTACCAAACCCTGAACAGCCGTCGCGTAAGCATGCGTTGCAGCGAACCCGGCCTGGGCGCTGCATCCCGAATCGACCGCCCCTGGTGGCCGGGTCGCTGAGCTTGGGGTCGTCAGGCGACTTCATGCGCGTCCTTTTCTTCTCAGCTTTTTTGATCGCCTCTTCGTTGGACGCGATTGCCGCAATGGCACCGCCTCCTTCACTGGCCGGCACCATCAGCGAGTCCACCCTCGTTGCCACCGTCAGGATCAACTCTGTTCGGAAGGCTGGGGACTACGAGATCGCGACGGCCACCGTGTTCCAATCGCTGAAAGGCACCAAAGCAGGCGAGACTCTGACCATCAAGACTCTCGCGACCCTGGCCGAGACAGCTCGCTACGAAGCAGGCGAGGAGTGCCTCGTCTTCCTTGGCCGCCGTGGTTCTCATTTCGACACACTCCGAGGGATGTTCGGGCGGTATGTTATCCGCGACGAAAAGGTTCTCCGCTGGATAGTCGGACGCAGGCGTCCGGTAGATTTGCCCCTGGTCGAAGTAGTCTCCGAGATGAGCCGCGTAATAAAGAAAGGAGATGACACCCGTCCGTGAACGAAAGCCAAACCATCGATCCGCAGCACCGCATTACTCCAATCAGCGTGCGCTTGCTTACTTCCGCCGATGCCGAGGCATACCGTTCAGTTCGCCTGCAGGCGCTTCAGGAACAACCGCCCGCTTTCGGCTCGCTCCCCCAGGATGAGCCGAACCTCTCCGAGGTGGCCGCACAACTTTCAGCGAGCGATGAACGTTCCTTCTTCGGGGCGTTTCAGGGCGAGCAGCTTATCGGCATCATCCGGCTTTCTCGCTATTCGGCACCCAACGAGAAGCACCGTGCTTACATTGCGGGGCTTTATGTCCGGCCGCCATTTCGTCGCCACGGCTGTGGGAGAGCACTCGTCCGTGAGGCATTGAGTCGTGCGGCGAACGCGGCAGGTATCAGGAGAGTCAACCTCACCGTCGTGACCCAACAGGAAGCGGCCATCCGCCTTTATCAGTCGTTCGGCTTCCGCATCTACGGCACCGAGCAGGAGACCTTTTCGAGTGTCGGAGAGTTCTACGACGAGCACTTAATGACTTTGGCAATCAACTCTCAAAATGACCGCAACGCCTAACCATGCGCTGCGGCGAATGTGTCGCCCACGAGACCGCGCGACCTGCGAGGGTGGCCTCCGGTTTTTGGCGAAGCGCTGGCGCGCGGGCAGTGCTTCGGGCGGTGGAGGTCGCCCGGCGATTCACACTGTACGAAGCCCTTGAGGAACTACCTGAACTGTTCCCATTCGCAAAAGGTGCCGGCGGCAATTTGTGGTGTTGGACAATTCGCGAGCCAGAAAGCGATAACTCACCGATTACTCACGTCGAGAATTGGGGAGAACCTACTGAGTATTCTCCGACGTTTGAAACCTTCCTCTATCGAACCGCTCTTGAAGATGCATCTGGTCGGTGGATAACAGATGACCTTCCACGCAAATTGCGGTCAATTGCTAGTATCCTCAGCCAGCTTAATGCGCTGCCATTGGCTGATGATCTTGCTGAAGCTGCCTCGCGAAAAGTGCTTGATGCGCCTGGGAGGAACGAGTCTCGCGGAGTTCTTACGATACAAGACTGTAGGGAGCGAATCCGAGAGCATCTTGGCGTCAAGTATTTGAAGCAAAACGAAAATTGGTTTTGATGCAGATGCCGGGCTAACAAAACGGTGAAACGAACATCCATGAGCCGGTTTCGTTTTCCCTGCAATCTACGACTTGCAGCGCCTCATTTCGGTCGCTTACCTCAGGCGCGTTAGCCGACGCTGAACGCTTCCCGTGAAACTCTACTTTACCACTCGCTGGGGTAGCCCCACCGATCCTGATGGCCCGGACGGCGCGGATACCAATTACCTCATCCGCGCTTCCACACCCGAAGAAGCTGCGCAAGTAGCAGACGTCGCCTTGCATACGTTTCCCGTTCGCTCCACTCCGGCAGGTCGTCCGGTTCAGACTTTCTGCCACCACATCACCGAGCTTGGCGAGGATAGCAGCACCGATTCGAGTCCGTCTATTGTGCATGGGCCTTGGGTTAGCCGCGCGATCATTGATGCAGCCGGATGTCGGTCTTGGCAGCGGGATTCGCAGGATGGAGCATGGGTTTCCGTGGATGAGCTTTATGTCAGCAAAACCTAAGTCGCCTAACCTTGCGCTGCTCCGGTCGTCGCGCTGGCTGCTGCCGTTAGGCGGCTTGCCACGTCTTCCGTAGAATGAACCTTGAAATGAATCCACCAGTAGCGGAACGCCCTGTTCGGGCGGAGCGCATCCGCCATACTCTTAAAACCCTCGCCTTCGGGACGGCCATTTGTGCGGGGATGCTTTTGACGCGTTTCCTTTGCGTTGGCGACCTCCGATTCCGTTTCTCCGGTTTGCTCGGCAACCTGTTTCTCGCGTGGATTCCCTTGGTCCTGGCCCTGCTCATTCGGCGAATGCCTGCCCGCCGCAATCGCTTCTGGTTTTGGAGCGCCCTGGTCGCGTGGTTCCTCTTCTTTCCGAACGCGTTCTACAT
>JAYUWZ010000026.1:0-2203 GCA_043753265.1 Verrucomicrobiaceae bacterium | reverse complement strand
GGAACGGTCTGGCTCATCCCTGCACAGAGAATCACCTCCGTATTATGGCTTTCAGGGTGGCTATTGAAAAGGGGGCTGCGCGTATGCAATATCTACCCGCTCTGGCCTCCCGCTCAGAGTGGAGAACGCTCGCCCCCAATGTTGGAGGTTGAACGGGGGGGCTTGGATGCGGGATGGTGGCGGTATGCCTGATATTTTTTCGTTCCGCACCCATGCTCCCGGACCTGACGGGGCGCTGCCGCTCACGGATGAATTGCTGCGGGGTGCTCCCAGTGGTGATCTTTTTGGGCTCACGCAAAATGCGGGCATGGGCTGGGAGCCGGCGCTGGCGAATGGGCCGCAGTATCTGATTCTCTCCACGGCGGGCGGGCTGCGCGCGCCGGACGGAAAGCCCGTGGCGCTGGGTTACCACACGGGGCACTGGGAGATTGCGCTGCAAGTGGAGGCTGCCGCGCGCACGCTGCGCGACCTGGGCTGCGTGCCCTTTGCCGGGGCAGTGAGCGATCCCTGCGATGGGCGGACGCAGGGGACACACGGAATGTTTGATTCCCTGCCCTATCGCAACGATGCGGCGATCGTGCTGCGCAGGCTCATCCGCTCCCTGCCCCGCCGGCTCGGCGTGCTGGGCGTGGCGACTTGCGACAAGGGCCTGCCCGCGATGCTCATGGCGGTGGCTGGCGCGGGCGATCTGGCAGGGGTGATTGTTCCTGGCGGCGTGACGCTGCCACCCACCACGGGCGAGGACGCGGGAAAAATCCAGACCATCGGCGCGCGGTTTTCGCATGGGATGATTTCCCTACAGGAGGCAGCGGAGTTGGGATGCCGGGCGTGTGCGACGCCGGGGGGCGGATGCCAGTTTCTCGGCACTGCAGCGACCGCGCAGGTGGTGGCCGAGGCGCTCGGACTCGCCCTGCCTCACAGCGCGCTTGCGCCGAGCGGTCAGGCCGTGTGGCTGGATCTCGCGGTGCAATCTGCCAAGGCGCTCGTGCAATTGCAGAAGGCTGGGATTCGCACGCGCGACATCCTCACGGAAGCCTCGATTCGCAATGCGATGCTAGTGCATGCGGCATTTGGTGGGAGCACGAATTTGCTGCTCCACGTGCCGGCCATTGCCCACGCGGCAGGCATACCACGGCCGCGTGTGGAGGACTGGATTGCTGCCAGCCGCGCGACCTCACGCATCGTGGATGCGCTGCCCAATGGACCGATGGGGCACCCGACCGTGCGCGTCTTTCTCGCGGGCGGCGTGCCCGAAGTGATGCTTCATTTGCGCGAGCAACTCGACCTTTCTGTGCTGACGGTGACCGGAAAAACGCTGGGCGAAAATCTGGACGAGTGGGAGCAGAGCGACAGGCGGCGGCGCTTCCGCGAACTGCTGGTGGAACTGGATAACGTGGAGCCGGATTGCGTGATTCTGCCTACTGCAAAGGCGAAGGCGGCGGGCTTTACTGGCACGCTTGTCTTTCCCACCGGGAATATCGCACCGGATGGCAGCGTGATTAAGGCCACCTCCATCGATGCATCCGTGGTGGATGCCGATGGAATCTACCGCCACACTGGGCCAGCGCGTGTCTTCACCAGCGAAGCCGGAGCGATCGCGGCGATTCGCGAGAGCAGGATTGCCGCGGGCGATGTCATCATCCTCGCTGGAGCGGGACCGAGCGGGACGGGCATGGAGGAGACGTATCAACTCACGAGTGCGCTCAAGCACCTGCCTTTTGGAAAGCATGTCGCGCTGCTCACCGATGCGCGCTTTTCGGGGGTGAGCACGGGGGCATGCATCGGCCACATCGGGCCGGAAGCATTGCAGGGCGGGCCCATCGGGAAACTGCGCGATGGCGACCAAATCCGCATTGTGATCGATCGGCGGAAACTGGATTGGAGTATCGATTTTGTCGGTGAATCGGGCACGCTCAGTTCGGAGGAAGGTGCTGCGGAACTGGCTGGGCGTGGCACGAATCCGAGCCTTGCCCCCCACCCTGCTCTGCCCACGGACACCCGTCTATGGGCGGCTCTGCAAGGGGTGAGCGGCGGGACGTGGGGAGGGTGCGTCTACGATGCGGATATGATCTTGGAGAGGCTGAACTCGACGTCGGCGCGGTGAGTGGATATGGGTTGTCTTGCGGGTTTTGAACAGAACCCGTGGAGCTTTAATGGTGATCCCAATGCTTTTGAATTCCACGGGATCTTTCAGTCGCTTAAA
>JAYUWZ010000025.1:0-4868 GCA_043753265.1 Verrucomicrobiaceae bacterium | reverse complement strand
CCAATTCTCTCCTCAGTCTCGTGGATCAAGGTGGGCAATCTGGATGTGCCGATTGGGGTGATGGTGGATGACCTGAGCAAAATCATGCTGCTCGTCGTGACAGGTATTGGTTTCCTCGTGCACCTCTACAGCACGGTTTACATGGAGCACGATGACGCCCGTGCGCGCTTCTTCGGGCATCTGTCGCTCTTCATGTTCTCGATGCTCGGCATCGTACTCGCGGACAATTTCGCGATGATGTTCATCTTCTGGGAACTCGTGGGCGTGAGCAGCTACCTGCTCATCGGCCACTGGTTCACCCGCGATGCCGCCGGCAAGGCCGCCAACAAGGCGTTCATCATGAACCGCATTGGCGACTTCGGTTTCATGCTCGGCATTCTCATGCTGTGGAGCACCGCAGGCACCGTGACTTTTGCAGGGCTGAAGGAACCGGGTGCGATTGCAGCACTCACGCAGAGCCCCGCATTTCTAACCGCGGCGGTGCTGCTGGTATTCTGCGGCGCAGTGGGCAAGAGCGCTCAGTTCCCGCTCAATACCTGGCTCCCCGACGCCATGGAAGGCCCCACCCCTGTGTCGGCACTCATCCACGCAGCGACCATGGTCGCTGCCGGCGTGTTCATGCTGGCCCGCGTTGCGTTCCTTATCGGCCTGTCGCCAGATGCCGCATGCGTGATTTCCTGGATTGGCGGCATCACCGCGCTGCTCGCGGCCCTCATGGCCACCCAGCAGGATGACATCAAGCGCATCCTCGCCTACAGCACGCTCTCGCAACTCGGCTACATGGTCATGGCCATCGGTGTCGCACCCGACCCGCACGGTGGTCCGGCGATGTTCCACCTCTTCACCCACGCGTTCTTCAAGGCGCTCCTCTTCTTGGGCGCCGGTGCGGTCATCCACGCCCTGCATCACGAGCAGGACATCTGGAAAATGGGCGGCTTGCTGAAGAAAATGCCGTTGACTGGCCGCACGTTCGCCATCGGAACTGCCGCGCTCACAGGCTTCCCGCTTCTGTCGGGCTTTTGGTCGAAGGATTCCATCCTCGCCGCCGCCAGCGAAAAGAGCACGATTCTCTACATCATCGGCCTGGGAGTCGCGGTGCTTACCGCATTCTACATGACCCGCCTTTTCGTGGTCGCTTTCCTCGGCAAGCCTCGCACCGAGGCCGCGCACCATGGCCACGATGGCCCGGTGTCGATGACCCTGCCGCTCGTGATTCTAGCCATCCTATCGGTTATCGCGGGATTTGTCAGCTTCGGCGACCACCCTTGGTTCTTTGCTCACAAACACGACATTCATTGGGGTGTAGCGAGCTTGGCCACGCTGGCATTCGCTGCCGGCACATTTGGTGCGTTCGTGCTCTATAACGGCAAGGACCGCGAGCCGGTCTCCATTTCGCTGTTTCGCAATAAATTCTACCTCGACGAAATCTACGGATCGCTCGTCGCAGTCGTCCCCGATTTCCTCGCGTTTGTCTCCGCCGCCATCGATGGCCTTCTTTCAGGCCTCGTCCGTCTCGCCGGCATGGTGGCGTGGGGTTGCGGCTTCCTGCTTCGCCTCCTGCAGTTCGGCAACGTGCAGGGCTACGCATTCGTATTCGGCCTCGGCATCGTGGGCCTCATTTACTTCATCGTTTTTAAATAATGGCATCCTCACCCAGCTGGCTTCTCTATGCACTCGGCGCCCTTGTGGTGGTCTGTGCCGTGGCTGCCGTTATGCAATTTACATCCAAGGGCTAAATGACCGTACTCAATTTCATCGTCCTGCTTCCCATCCTCAACGCGCTGTTGATTCTCTTCGGCGCGCCCGCGCGCAAGAGTGCCCTGCTAGCGGGATGGACCCAACTCGCCCTCACCGTTTTCGCCCTGTTCGGCTACGACCACGTAAAGGGGGGCTACCAGTTTTGCTCCGTATGGGATGTGGCACCCGACTGGAATCTGCGCCTGTTCATCGGTGCGGATGGCCTGAGCCTCGTGATGCTGCTTCTGACAGCCTTAGTGACCGTGGCTGCCATCCACTCCACCCCGCACATTGAAAAGCGGCCGAACCTGTTTTACGCCTGCATCCTGTTGATCAGCGCGGGCGCGGCCGGGGCCTTCGCCTCGCTGGACATGTTCTTCTTCTACGCCTTCCATGAGCTGGCGTTGATTCCCACCTTCCTCCTCATCGGCATCTGGGGCCATGGCGAGCGCCAGGTGGCAGCCTGGAAGATCACCATCTACCTCGCGATTGGTAGCATTGTGCTACTCATCGGCCTCGCGAAACTCTACCTTGCTCAGGACGTAACACGTCTGGCCGACGGCAACCGCACCTTCGACATGGTGGTGATGTTGAACACCCCGGGCCTTATCCCCGTCGCAAAGCAGGCGGGTGTTTACATCTGGCTGCTGGTGGGCTTCGGCATCCTCATTTCCCTGGTGCCCTTCCACTCCTGGGCACCGATGGCATATGCCAGTGCTCCCACCCCGGTGGCCATGCTGCATGCTGGCGTGTTGAAAAAGTTTGGTCTTTACGGTCTCATCCGGCTCGCGGTGCCCTTGCTCCCCGAGGGTGCGCGGGAGTGGCTCGATCTGCTGCTCATCCTGCTGGTCCTGAACATTCTCTACATCGGCTTCGTGACCATCGCGCAAAAGCGCCTGGACACCATGCTCGGCTACTCGTCCGTGATGCACATGGGCTACGTGTTCCTGGGCATCGCTGCGGGGAATGCCGTGGGCGTCTCCGGTGCCTCGCTGCTCATGCTTGGCCACGGGCTTAGCATCGCCGCTTTGTTCGCCATGTGCGGCTACCTCCGTGAAACCTCGCCTTCGCTCGCATTTACGAGCATGGGCGGACTCGCCAAGCGTGCTCCCTTCCTCGGCTACGCATTCGGCATGGCGGCATTTGCAAGCATCGGCCTCCCGGGCTTCGCAAACTTCTCCAGCGAACTCATGGTATTCTTCGGTGCATTCGGCAGTGGGGCGGTGAAAGGCTCGCTCAGCTTTGGGCCGAAGCAATTCGCCACCATCTGCGCCGTCGCTGGTGTCATCATCAGCGCCGTCTACATGCTGCGCGCCTATCGCCAGATTTTCCAGGGCGAAGCGCTCGCGAATACCGAGGGCACCAAGGATCCCGGCCCTGCGCTCCGCTGGTCGGTCATCCTGCTGCTCGCAGCACTCATGGTCGGCGGCGTGTGGCCCAATAGCTTCCTCCGCTACATTCAACCCAGCGTGGAGGCACTCGTAGGCAAATGATCTGCGACCTCAAACCATCAATGCTGGGCCGCTTCGAGCTCCTCCAAGGCGGTAATCAGGGCGACATCTACTTTCAAGAACCGGTCGTCGGGCAGAGAAACAGATGCGATTCGTCCCGTCTGGGAAAAGGAAATGAACTCCGGATGGGGAACATCTACCGTTCCTCCCGGAAAAATAATTCTGAACGGGATGAACGGCTTAGCTGCCCACGCTTCCTTCAAATGCTGAACGGACATGCTGTTCAGGTAGCACACAGTCGCGTCTTCTCGCAAGTTTTCTAGGCCAAATGCAACAGGTCATACCCGCAATCACTCTCGAAATCGTCGTCCTCGTCCTTGGCCTCCTCATGGTGTTTGCCGAGGCATTTGCCAGGCGGGCGGATCGCTCCCACATGGCGGGATACGCCGTGTTCGTGCTCCTCGGCATGCTGGGGATGTCGTTCTTCACCCAGTCCGCTCCCGAAGTTATCGCGCCGGGCAGCTACTGGAATTTCTATTCCGTCGACGCCTCGGCATTGTTCTTCAAGCGCATCGCGTTGCTGACCACGGCCATCGTGTTGATCATGGCCATTGAGTACCGCAGTGTGCTCCAGAAATACATTCCTGGTGCGGAGGCGGGGCAGGGAACGGGCGAGTTTTACAGCCTCCCGGTCTTCATTTGCGCAGGCCTGATGTTCATGGCATCCGCCAAGGATTTCATCGTCATCTTCGTCGCGCTGGAACTCGTCACCGTCGGCTTCTACGTCATGGTGGCCTACATGCGCCGCAGCATCCAGAGCCTTGAGGCAGGTGTAAAGTATCTCATCCTCGGCGCGCTCAGCACCGGGTTCCTCATTTACGGCATCACTTGGATTTTCGGCCTCACTGGCGAGACCAACCTCGCTGCGGTCTCGGCCAAGCTCCACGCAGGCTTTGAGCCCGGCGGCAAGCTCGTTGGGAATGAAGGCGCGCTGCTCTTCGGCATCATGCTCGTCCTGGCCGGTCTCGGATTCAAAATCGCCGCAGCGCCGTTCCAACTGTGGGTGCCTGACGTCTACCAAGGCGCGCCGACCCCTGTGACCGCCTTCCTCAGCGTAGGCAGCAAAGCGGCGGGCTTTATTGTGCTCGTGCGCGTTCTGGAAATCTTCCTGGGCATCAACCACGACATCCAGCAAAAGGTCGTCGCCGTCGTCGTCATCCTCGCCATCGCCACGTTGCTTTACGGCAACCTGGCCGCCATGCCGCAGGACAACGTGAAGCGTCTCTTTGCCTACTCCAGCATCGCCCATGCAGGCTACCTGCTCATGGCCCTCGCATCGATGACCGCCAGCCCCGCCGTGGCGAAAGAAGCCGTGTCCTTTTATCTCGCCGGCTATCTGGTGATGACCCTCCTCTCCTTCCTCGTGCTCATCATCGTGGCGCGTCATTCGCGTGGCGACGATATCCGCCACTTCAACGGCCTCGGAAAGCGCAGTCCCTTCCTCGCATTCGCGATGACCCTCGCCATCGCGAGCCTCGCGGGCATTCCGCTCACTGCGGGATTCGGTGGAAAGTTCCTCGTCTTCAAGGCCGCCGTGGGTGCCGGCCAGACCACGCTGCTCATCGTCGGTATCATCGCTGTGGCATCGGGCTTCTACTACTACTTCAAGCTCATCACCGC
>JAYUWZ010000024.1:0-4871 GCA_043753265.1 Verrucomicrobiaceae bacterium | reverse complement strand
ATGGTATAGTGAACGGCGGGGTACACGCGCATGGGCTGCTCGTAGCCGCTCTCCGACGTGATCTGGTGATACATGTCGAAAAGGTTGCCGTAGAGCGCCTTCACCTTGTCGCCCCCGCGGGCGAGCAGTTCCTTCTCGCTCAGGGTCTCGCCTGCAGCAGTGGCGGAGGCTTTGCCATAGCGCAGCATGGCGTCGCGGAAATCGAGATAGACGCCGAAGCCGCCGGGGCCCACGCCGCGGCCTTCGTCGCACTGTGCCTTGGCCGCACGCGAGGCGATGTCGCGCGGGGCGAGATTTCCAAACGCGGGATACATGCGCTCGAGGTAGTAGTCGCGGTCGTCCTCGGGGATCTCGTGCGGGGGCCGCGTGTCGCCTTTTTTCTTCGGCACCCAGCACCGGCCATCGTTGCGCAGGCTCTCGCTCATGAGCGTGAGCTTGCTTTGGTAGCTGCCAGCGACGGGAATGCACGTGGGATGAATTTGCGTGAAGCAGGGATTCGCCATCAGCGCGCCCTTCTTGTGCGCCCGGTAGATGGAGGTCACGTTGCAGCCCTTCGCGTTCGTGGAAAGGTAGAACACGTTGCCGTAGCCGCCCGTGGCGAGGATGACGGCATCCGCCGAGTGCGAGGAAATCGCACCGGTGACCATGTCGCGCACCACGATGCCCTTGGCGTGGCCATCAACCACGACGAGTTCGAGCATTTCCGTGCGCGGAAACATTTCCACGCCGCCCGATCCGATGAGCCGGTTCAGCGAAGAGTATGCGCCCAGCAGGAGCTGCTGCCCCGTCTGGCCGCGCGCGTAAAACGTGCGCGAAACCTGCGCGCCGCCAAAGCTGCGATTCGCCAGCAGGCCGCCGTATTCACGCGCAAAGGGCACGCCGAGCGCCACGCACTGGTCGATGATATTGACGCTGACCTCCGCAAGGCGATGCACATTGGCCTCGCGGGCGCGGAAGTCGCCGCCCTTCACCGTGTCGTAAAAGAGACGGTGCACGGAGTCGCCATCACCCTGGTAATTCTTCGCCGCATTGATGCCGCCCTGCGCCGCGATGCTGTGGGCGCGCCTCGGGGAATCCTGGTAGCAAAAACACTTCACCGCGTAGCCGAGCTCGGCGAGCGTGGCCGCCGCGCTGGCACCAGCGAGTCCGCTGCCGACGACGATCACGCTATACTTGCGCTTGTTGGCAGGGTTGATGAGCCGCGACTCGAACTTGTGCTTCTCCCATTTGCCTTCGAGAGGGCCGGAGGGGATGTTGGAATTGAGCGAACCGATCATGTTAATTGGCCTCCTTTACTGCCGCAGGTGTGGAGGTAGCGGGGGCGGGTGTCGGCGGAGTTGGAGCCGGAGTGGCGGGCGCAGGCTTGCAACACTCGGGTGCACCAGCCGCCTGCTCGATGTGCTTTTTGTCGTAGGCACCAGCCAGTACTGCCACTGGGACGCTGATGTACCCTGCACAGAGAACCCATGCAAAAACCTGCGCTCCAATCCCGAGCACCGAAGCCATCTTCTTGGTGCGGAGGCCTAGCGTCTGGAAAAGGCTCGAGGCACCATGGCTCAGATGCATCGCGAGAAGTATCATCGCGATGATATAGAAGAGCGAGATGGCCACATTGCTGAAGCCGGAGACAATCATGCGGTAAACATCGTGGTGCTCGCCGTCCTTCCAGTGGGCAAAGGAGGAGTTGATGTTGTGCGTGGTGAAATGGAGGATGTGGAAAACGATGTAGCCCAGGAGCAGGATGCCGCTAAGCGCCATGAGCCGCGTGGCCACCTTGGCCTGCACGCTCGCCTTGAATGCGTAGGGCGTTCCCCGCGCCGCCCGGTTTTCCTTCACAAGGATGATCGTGGTGACAATGTGCAGCAGCACCACTCCCAGCAGCCCAAGGCGAATCACCCAGAGCAGGCCAAAAGGCAACTCGCGCAGATGCGTGCCGTATTCGTTGATTACCCTCGGTCCCGCAAAGAACTGAAGATTTCCGATAAGGTGGCCGATGACGAAGCCAATGAGCAGGACGCCGGTGATGGCGACCACCCATTTCTTCCCGATCGATGAGCGATAGAACGAGCAGCAGTTACTCACGTGTAGTAGGCAAAAAGGAATTCGACTGCCGCATTGGTTTGGACGCGGCCATCGGAAGGAAGCGGAAACCGCGATTCCTTGCAACGCCTTGTATTGGCCATCGCCGCACTTTTCTTGCCGACATAGGGGAGGGGCGCGCGTCCCGTGCGTCCAAGTTCCCCCATCTAATAAAGCAAAAGTCTCAAGCTACCTAAAAGGCACGCGACTACTCGCTTGGCTCCCTTCTCAGCTTCTCACCTTTCACCTCTCACCTCTCACCTCTCACCTCTCCACGTTTCACGTCGCAGATCACTCCACCAGACGCTGCGTCCCCTTCGGTCCTGTCGACACCGGTTGAGGCGTCGGCGGGGCCGCGATCACCCGCACCGGTTGGATAATCCCAGAAGCGGGCCGCCGTGTCGGGGTTGTGGGCACTCCATTCGCCGCAGTGGGCACCGCCATGGTCGGCGCGCTGCTGCCCAGTTGACCGGGCGGCTTTGGCAGCCTCGGTGGCATTGAGAGCGGTGCGGATGTGGTCACGGGTGTCGCCACCGGTGTTTCCCTCGGCGAGGGTGGGGGCGGGGACACTTGCTTGGGTTGCGATGCGTTGCGCGCATCGTCGTACGCCTTTTGCAGGTTGTCACAATCCCGCCGCAGCACGCTGATGGTATCGTTCAGGCGCTGGATTTGTTCGTACTGCTCGTGGTTCGCCCGCCACATGTTGGCGAGTTCTCCCGCGAGCTTGTCCGATTTCTCGAGCACCACCGTCTCGTTCCCCGCCACGAGCTCGGCGCGCGCAGCAGTCATCGTCTCCATCTGCTTTTGCAGCGACATATTCGCAGCCTTGAGGCGTTCGCTTTCCTCCCGTATCGCCGTCACCTCCCTGCGATTCGGCAGGACGTCCGCACTGTCAGCCGCGCCCGCTTCGATTTCGGCGGGTTGGTATTGGCATTCCACCAAGCCCAGCCGGATTACGCAGGCTTCGTGCAGATGAAAATCGCGCACCTGCTGCCCGTTTACGAGCACCCCGTTGGTCGCATCCAAATCCTGAATCCGGTAGTGGTCGCCTTCCAGGACCAGCTCGGCATGATGCGCCGAAATCGTCCGGTCGCAGACTTGAATGGTGTTTTCAGGGAGCCGTCCCACGGTGATGCGCGTTCCGCGCAAAGCCACGGTTCTGGTTCCCTCTGGGAATGGAATAATGAGATTTGCCATAATGAGAACTTAACGTGAGCAAGAGTCGTGTCCGGGCAAGCGTTTGGACGCCTTATCGTGTAGGTATAAAGTAACTCCACCGTTACGGCACATTCACTAATTTCTCACCCAAAAAAGGAATGGGAAAGGGCGCGAGAAACCTGAGGCCTCGCCTTTTCAATGGGCGCCAAGGAGCGGCGGCATTCCTGCCGCCGACCTCAAAGCGCGAAGCGCCGCTTTAAAATAATCGCTCTATGCTATACCTACGGTCGCGCCTTGCTCGCCGTCTCAGAGGGAAATTCCCCGGCCGCCGGTGCCTTCTGCGTCACCGCTCCTGTCGCCGCCCACTCCGTCCCCCGGCGCAGCGTCACGGTAAATCCTACGCACTTCAGCGCCTCCATGCCGTGCCCGAGCGCCGTGTGAAACACACGTCCCTTGCCATAAGGGATCACCATCAGCAGCGGCTCTTCCTCGCCGCTGCCGCCCGTCTCCTTCGCCGCCATCGCGCTCGCCAGCACTGTCACGTCTTTCGCCGGACCACGCAGACGATCATAAAGTTCATCCTGCTTGTGCATCCACTTCGCAGGCAGACCGGCCATGATAGGATGCTCCGGTACCTGCGAGGTCATCAGAAATTCGTGCTGCTTGCCATGGCTGCCGCCGTTGCCGGGTTTCGGGTCGAGCGTCCATTTGTTGTCGCGCAGACGCAGATACGGCCCGCTCTTTTCATTGCGACCGCCCCATCCGCCCACGCCAATCATCTCGTTGTAGGCCTTCCATTCGGGGAAGGAATTGTTCGCCGCGTGAACGCTCACAAACCCGCCACCCCCGCTCACATACTTCTCAAAAGCGTCGCGCACCGCATCCGGCCAGAGCTCCCCATTGTAGTTGCTCACCACTACCTGATACCCTGCAAAATCCGGCTTCCACGCTGCCCAGTCCCCACCTTTCCCAGGCGCAGTCGACACGTCCACCGTGCAAAGTCCGCCCTCCTCCAAAATCGCCTTCAACTCCGGCGACGTTTGTTTCCACGCGTGATTATTCTGCCCATCCACCAGCAACACCTTCAAGGGCGCTGCGTGGCACATGGTGGCAAGGGCGAACAGGGAGAGGCTGGCGAGGAGTTTCATACGGGTTTAAAGGTGCGACGGGCAGGGCGTGGAAATCAATCCTCAAACATCTGGCGGTGAGGCATCGCATTTCAACAAGAGCCCCGCATCGCCAAATGCTGCCTGAAGCATCCCGGTGATTCGCTCTGCAAGCCCTGGTACGGTGAGCACCGCAAACTCCAGCAGTCCGGGCTCCAGCCGCCCAAACTCGATCGTGAGGTCGTGGATCGAGTCGCCATGCCGTGCCAGAAATGTCCCCGCGGTGTGTTGTTCCAAACCCAGCGCGGCTGCGCGGTGCTCCAGGGATACGCGTTGCTTCTCGGAAAAGCCCCCTGCGGTGGAGGCCTGCACGGTCTTCAAAAGTAGCGATACCCCGGCATCTGCGATCTGCCCGCGAAGGAAGTCCATGTCCTCGGTACCAAATGCATCCGCAGCGGTGGGTAACTGGCACCGAATTTTCTCAGGCCGGTTCACAATCCAACGAGTGATGACCGTCGCCAGCCATGG
>JAYUWZ010000023.1:0-2207 GCA_043753265.1 Verrucomicrobiaceae bacterium | reverse complement strand
ACAGACCGCGCTCCTATTCCGGGCTCGCGCCGTTGCTTATTGCCCTGCTCAGTGCGCCTCCACTTCCTTCACCTCGCGGTTGCTCACATTGTTGCCGTCATTGGCGTGAAGCCCGCGGAAGGTGAGCGAGGAAGCCACGGTGACGCATGCCATGGTGAGGAAAGCCTTGTGCAGTGCTGAGATGGTTTGGGCCGCCGCAGCGTGGTCCACGGGTCCCAGATACAGCCCCACAAGAAGTGCGCCGGCGGCGACTCCAAAGCTGAGCGACATCTGCTGGGCAGTACTCGCGATGCTTCCCGCCTGGCTGGCATCGCGATCATCCACATCCGCATACACGAGGGTGTTGATGCTCGTGAATTGCAGCGACGCCAGAAAGCCGAGCGCAAAACTGATCAGCAGGATGCACCACACCGGCGTCGACATGCCTACCAGCGTGAAAAAGCCAATCGTGATGCCGAGCAGGACCGTATTCACCATGAGCACGCAGCGATGCCCAAAGCGCGCAAGCAGCTTGCGACCGATTACCTTCATGCCCATCGCTGCGATCGCCTGCGGCATGGTAAACAAGCCCGCCTGCCACGCGGGAAAGCCCATCCCCACTTGGTAAAGCAGGGGCAGCAGAAAGGCCATCCCGCCAAAACCGAGCCGCGTCACAAACCCACCCACCACCGATACGCGAAACGTCCTGGCACGAAACAGGCCGAGCGAGAGCATGGGCGATGTCTTTTGCCGTGCATGCCATCCGTATGCTGCGATAAGCAGGATCGCCACGAGAGTGAGGATGCCAATTGCTCCCATGGAGAGGCGATGCTCGCCAAATACCTCCAGCACATAGGAGAGCAGCCCGATACCGCTGCCAAAAAGCAGGAAGCCCACATAGTCCATCCTGGCAGTTCCCTCGGTGCGCAAATCGGGCATGTACCGGCGCACCATCCACAGACCCACAAGACCGAAGGGAATATTCACCAGAAAGATGAATCGCCACGGCAGCCAGTGCACGATGAGCCCGCCGGCAAATGGGCCGATGAGCGGGCCAATGAGCGCCGGGAGCACCACAAACTGCATCACCTTCATCAACTCCGAACGCGGAAAGGTGCGCACGATCGCCAGTCGCCCGACGGGAGTCATCATCGCGCCGCCGATGCCCTGCAGGATGCGCGAAGCCACGAGCATGGGCACATTGTAGGAAATGCCGCACCCCAGCGAGCCCAGGGTGAAAAGACTGATCGCAGCGGCAAAAACCCGGCGCGTGCCAAAGCGATCCGCCATCCACCCGCTAATCGGGATGAATACCGCGAGGCTCAAGGTATAGCTCGTGAGCACGGCCTTGAGGCTGAGTGGTGGCACGCCGAGAGACGCTGAGATCGTCGGCACCGCAGTATTCACGATCGTCGCATCAAGGTTCTCCATGAACAACGCAACAGCCACGAGCCACGGCAGCCAGCGCTTCACCTGCTCTATACACATGGTGGCATCCCCTCCCCCGGCAGGCTTGGCTGTAACAGGCACTTCGCTCATCTTCCCGCATTCGTATAGCAGACCGCTCGTGTGTTGCAGGTATTTTGGTTCCGGTTGCGTAAAGCCACCTGTGGCAGGAAAACCACAGCTTTGTCTTGCAAAGCGATGCTTTGCACCGCAAAGTCGTGCTCGCCATGCAACGCTCCGAAGCTGAAGAACACCTCCGCGTCATTCGCTCCCTGATGGAAAAAGCGACGATGTATCGGGCGATCTCCGCACCGACAGCCTTGATTGGCGGTATCCTCTCACTAGCGCTCGGGGCCTTGCTCTTCGGCCCGATGAAGGAGGTGGCCGAGCAGCCAGCCTGGTTCTTTGGCCCCTGGTTTTTGGTGCTTGGGATTACGGCAGCAGCGAATGGATATTTCATTCGCCGGGATGCGCAACGCCGCGGCGATCCGTTCATCTCCCCGGGCATGAAGATGGCGCTCAAGGCTCTGGTGCCCTCGCACCTCGTTGCGGGGTTTGCCACAGCCCTGTCACTGGGAGCAGCCTTGGGATTCTTCTCTCCTTCAGTGGCAGTGGAGGCCGCTGCATGCCATTTCGCCCTGCCGGTTATTTGGTGCGTGGCCTATGGCATGGGCCTCCTGGCAATGGAGCATTTCGCCCCCCGCTCCCTGGTGCATCTGGGCTGGGGCTTTCTTGTTGTGGGGCTCGTGGTCGGGGCCGCGCTCATTTTCAAGCCCAGCTTG
>JAYUWZ010000022.1:0-2208 GCA_043753265.1 Verrucomicrobiaceae bacterium | reverse complement strand
GCAGGCCTCGGACTCCTCGCCCACCGTCGTCGCCGCGCGTAGTGCGGTTTCCAATGCACGGCAACTTGCCATGAAATCCCTGCTTAGCCTCATCCTCTGCGCCACTACGATCTTTGCCGCAGAGCCGCCGCCGGAGCCGACGAAAGCCGCCGATGCCAAAAAGCCTGTGGTGAAGCTGGCCGACGATGGTTACCCCACTGGCAATACGTCGCCGGAGGGCGCCGCCTGCGATTTGGCGCGCGCGTTTATCAAGCGCGACTCCGCACTTTTCAAAGCCGTCTGCCTCCCAGCCGGTTTCGGTGGGGAGGAATACGCAACCTTTATCAAGGAAACTGCCGCCGCCGTGGAGGCCGAAGCCAAGAAAGCAGAGCCCTCTCCCGGCGGGCCGAAGAGCCTCGCGAAAGTATTCGCCGCCCGTCATCTGTCGAAAAATGGTCCGGGGTCATACGGATTCGCCGCGCACGGCTTTCAGGCGGTCATGTTTGTCGATGTAGGGTGCTTCCTGCAAAACGGCGGCAAGTTTCTGAATCGCACGCTCGTGATTCAGACCAAGCAAGGCAACTGGCGCGTGCATCCCATGCCAGCCAGCTCTCCCCTTCTTTCCATGGGCCTCAACGACGAAACACCCTCCACCAAGGACTTCACGGAGGCGTACGATTTACCGAAAAAATAGGCGCTCGATGTGCGCCGTACGTAGTCCCGCCTTTGGGCGGAATGAACGGTGCGCCTGTCGTGTCAATTTGAAACCACTGTGCCGCGCGCGGTGCATTCCTCCTAAGGGCGGCGGAACTACGTCCGCGTCTGCCGCAGCAGAAAGCGCTTCTGGTACTTCAGCGGCGTGAGCCCCACATACTTTTGAAATATCTGCGTGAAGGCGCTCTGGCTGCAAAAGCCGTGCGCCCGCGCGACTTCCTCGATACCGACCCCCTTGCGCTGGAGCGCCTCGCAGGCAGCTTGAATGCGCAGCTTAAGAATAAACGTCTGAGGACTGGTGCCAAAAGTCGCCATGAATTTGCGATGAAGCTGCCGTGGAGAGACGTGGATCGCGTTACCTAGTTCCTTCACGGAAACCCCCGCGCGAAAGTTTGCGCGAATATACGCAATCGCGCGGTCCAGTTGCGCATAAGGGTCCAGCATTTCGCGGCCACCCTCAAAGCTGTGCACTGTACCCATCAGCCCAATCACCCGACTCCTCGCGTCCAGCAGCGGAAGCTTGTTGGTCACAAACCAATCCGGCACGCCCTGCTCGTTGAAGAATTGTTCGACGATATTCAGCTTGGCCTTGCCCGTTAGAAATACCTCCTCGTCATCGCGACGAAAGTTCTCAGCAAGACGCGCGGGAAATAGGTCGAAATCGTTTTTGCCAATTACCTGTGCCTCCCTGCGCAATCCAAAGCGCTCAAGGAAAGGCTGGCTCGCGCACATAAAGCAAAACTCCCTGTCCTTCGCAAAAAAGGACACCGCCGGCAGATGGTCAAACAACTGATAAAACGGAGTATCCGTGCCGATGGAGCGCAGGAAACGGGAGCGGGTATCCTTGGCCTGAGAGGCGGATAGAGGCATTTCGCAAGTGTGATGAACGCGCACACAATCGCAATCTCCGATATTCCATAGCATGTCCGATTTCCGACAAATTATGTCCGAACACCGAAGTAGCGGAGTATGCCGTATTGCAGTTGTATTCGCCTCCCTCACCACACCATGAGCACCCGCAAATTCAACATCGCAGTCATCGGCCTCGGCTTTGGCGCAGAATTCATCCCGCTCTGGCAAAAGCACCCACACACCAACTGCTACGCCATCTGCCAGCGCAACGAGCAAAAGCTCAACGAAGTCGGCGACTACTGGGGCGTGGAAAAACGCTACACCAGCTACGAGGAACTGCTGAAAGACCCGCTCGTGGACGCGGTGCATATCAATTCTCCCATCCCCAATCACGGCGAGCAGACCATCGCCGCGCTCAAGGCCGGGAAGCACGTCGCCTGCACCGTGCCCATGGCGACGAGCGTGGAGGAGTGCCTCGAAATCATCCGCCTCACGCAGGAGACCGGGCTGAAATACATGATGATGGAAACGGTCGTATACGCCCGCGAATACCTCTTCATGAAGGAACTGCGCGACAAAGGCGAACTGGGCAAACTGCAGTTCATCCAAGCCAGCCATCAGCAGGACATGGACGGATGGCCTAACTATTGGCCGGGACTCCCC
>JAYUWZ010000021.1:0-4880 GCA_043753265.1 Verrucomicrobiaceae bacterium | reverse complement strand
AATTATCCAGTTAAAGTAAGCCCCTCTACGCCCGCAATCCCATCCGAAGGCGGTGTCGCGCTGACGCTTGCCACACGCACTCCATGTGCTTTGCTTGTTTCGGAGTTCAACGACTTGTGGGCAATCCTCAGAGTGTGGAAGGCGGGCTCTTTACCAGTCGCATCGGAAATTATTTTTGGTCTCCACTCTGCGCTGCCAGCAGCAAGCTCTTCCCCTCCGTCACTACCTTTCCTCCCAGCACCTCTCTAGCCTTCGTAAACTCCCCCGCGCCACACCCAACCTCCCCACGCAGCGCCCGCGTGGAAACCTTGCCATTCCCCGCAGCCTGCTCCCGCTGAAGAATCGTCAGGATCTGAGCCGCGATCCCTGCGACATCACTTTCCACCACCGGCTCCTCGATAGCCGGCACATCCGCCACCCCGGGAATCACCAGCCGCGCAGTCCCCGAGCGCCCCTTCACCACCTGGATCTGCACAGGCACCGCGTCCGCCATTTCCGTGACGTGCGAGATCACCCCCACCTTGCGCCCCTGTGCCTCCAGCCGCATCAGCGCGCCCATGGCCGTGTTGAGCGTTTCAGGGTCCAGGCTGCCAAACCCCTCATCGATAAAGAGCGACTCAATCCGCAGCCGGTTGGAAGTCAGCGACGCCAGCGCCAGCGCCAGCGCCAGCGAGACAAGGAACGACTCTCCGCCCGAGAGCGAGTGTACCGACCGGTGTTCATCGCCCATGTCGCGGTCGATCATGATGAGGTTCAGCGACTGCTCCAGGCGCTTCAACCGGTAGCGCCCGTTGAGTTGCTCGAGCTGCGCATTGCCGTAGCCGATGAGGATATCGAGCGAGCGCCGTTGCGCGATCCCGCGAAACTTCGCGCCATCCGCGGAGCCGATCAAAGCATTGAGTCGCTCCCACGGCCTCGCAGCCAGCTGCCGCGCTTCCAGTTCGTTGTTCAGTGCCGCGCAATCCGCGCGGCGGCGATCATCGGCAAGCAAGGCCGTGCGCGCCGCATCGCGCCGCTGCTCCGCTGCGTCCTGCGCGGTGCTCAGTTCAACGAGATTGGCGGCTACCACAGCCTCTTCGTCCGTCGTGGGTCGCGTCGATTGGTGCGCGGTGAGCGTCTCCTGCCGCGCCTTCACCCCGCCTTCCGCAGACCCAATCGCGCGCTCCAGCGCATCCAGCGCTGCCCGCTCGGTTTGGATCCATGCGTCATCGCGTGCGAGCAATGCATCGAGCCCGGCGGCGTCGAGCACGCGCCCGGTGCGGCTGCTAAATTCCGCGAGCCACGTGTCGAGTTGTTGCGCAGCGGTGGTCCGCTGGCTGGCCTTTTCACCCACGGCGAGATTCGCAAGGCGCTGCCCCTCCGTGGCGGTGGCCACTTGTTTGTCCCCGAGATTGCGCGCATCGCTGCGCTCATCCCGGGCCTTGTTGGTACGGACGATGGATCCCGCCAGCTCTGCTTCCACCACATCCGCCGCCCGCCCACCAAACAGCGCGACTCGCTCGCGCTGAACCGTCTCATGAGCCTCACGCGCGGTGGTTGCTGCCGCCAGTTTCGCGGTTCGCTCGGCAGTCGCTCCAGCGATACTTTCCTTCAACTGGCTCAGGGCGGCATCCCTCTCGCGAATGAACGCAACCAGCCCCGCCGACTGTTTCTCCAGGGCAAGGTATGCCGAGGTCTCCGTGGCAAAACTGTCCCGATAGGTAACAGGGTCTCGTTCCCACTCGCTGGCCGCATTCGGGCGCGAGGCAAGGAGCGGAGCGATTGCGCCACGCGCCACGGTAAAGTCAGCCGCTGCCGTGGTGCGGGCGGCTTCGATGGATTCCCGCCGGGTCCGCAGCGTCGCCAGGTCGGTGCCAAATTCAGCCAGTCGCGCTTCCAGTTGCGTGAGTTCCCGGGCAGCTTTGTCCCGCTCCGTCTGGCACTGCTCCCGCGTCTTTTCTGCACTGCGCCGTGCAGCATCCATTTGGTCTGCCTGTTTCAGTTTGTCGCTCTCGGCGGCTGCCCCTATCCCCGCTGCCTCGGTGCGTTCAGCCTCCGGGAGCGCTGCGATTGCGATTGCGGCGGGGTGGGTGATTTGGAGCGAGCGCGCAGCCTCCTGCTCGGTGGCCAGCTTTGCAGCTAGCCGGGCTTTTTCCTCCATTTGCAATGCGCGCTCCCGGGCGGCCGCTTCCAGCCCGGCAGCCTGTGCCCGCAGTGCATTCACAGTCTTTTCTTTCTCCACGGCATTGTCGCGCAAGGCTCGCAGCGCGGCGGATTCGTGATTGGGCGGCTCTGCTGCAAAGGGATGGTCCGTGGCGCCGCACACGGGGCAGGGTTCTCCCTCCACAATGCTCTCCCGCAATTTCAGCGCGGCATCGGTCATTGCCGCCTCCGCGAGACGGTGGGCGTTGCGGGCTTCGTGGAGCGCGGCCTCTGCCGTGGGGATTCCGGTTTGTGCAATCTGCACCCGCACGAGGGCGTCCGTTTCATCTTTGGCCCGCAGCGCGCTCAGTTCCCCGGAAACCACCGCGGCCTGTTGCGCAAGCCCGCGCGTATGTTCGAGATGATGGCCGAGCGCCACCAGCGCGTCGCGCGCTGCGGTGGCAGCCATGCGCTCACCTGCAATCTTCTCCGCGTCATACTTGCGAAGTTCCAGGGCTGCCGCATCCAGCCGTTCCGCTGCCGCGGTGGCACGCGTCCTCACCGTTTGCTCGCGGCCCCGCTCGCTCTCGATGGCCTTGGTCTTCGCCTCCTCCGCCTTGGTGGCGAGCCCATGCTCTCTCTCGACTGCAAGTGCTGCGTTGCGCGTGCCAATCGCGCGCTCCAGACGCTCCAGCCACGCGCCCGCATCCGGCGCAAATGCGGCGATCGCTCGCAAATCAGCCAGTCGGTTGCGAATCACCACGTTCTCGTCGCTGGCCTTCAGGCGCTCGCGGTGGAGTGCATCATGACTATCGGTGGAAGCCTTGAGTTGGCGCTCTGCGGTCGCGAGATCCGTGGCGGAGCGGGCTGCATTCTCCGCCAGTGGCCCCAGCTTCGCATCCAGCGCCCGCGCCGCGAGAAGCATCGGCCTCGCATCAGCGAGAGCCTTGTCCGCCGCAGTCACCGCCACCACTGCTGCCTCGTGCAGGTCCTTTTGTACGCGGGCTTGTTCGGTCGCGGTACGAAGCGCCGCATCGGCGTCGACACAGTGCTTTCGCGCAGCCTCCAGTTCGCGCTCCGTGCGCAGCGCAGCGTCCCGCAGGCCGCGCGCCTCCCGCGATGCCACCTCCGTGTGCGCCAGTTCAGTGCCGCGTGGTGCCGCAGCGTCGCGTGCAGCGATGGCCGCAGCCAGCAGCGCTCCGGCCTTTTCCAAATCCGTCGTGAGACTGCGGAGTTGAGCAAACCACTCCGCATGCCTCTTCCGCTCCACTACTTTCTCGCCAGCGAGTTTGTATTCGGACTCCGCCGTTGCACTCACCGACTCCGCTTCGGCACGGGCCTCGGGTGCCATTGGCGCATTGCCCGCGAGTTGCGCCAGCACTTCGTCCACGGCTTTGCGCGCAAGGCCGCATCGTGCAAAGACCGCGATGGAAATCCGCTCAAATCGCTCGGTGCCGGTGAGCGCTTGCAGGATCTCCGCGCGGTCGGTGTCGTTGGCCTTCAGGAAGGTCGCGAACTCATTTTGCGCCAGCAGCACTGCGCGGGTGAATTGCTCAAACGAAAGCCCCACCTTCGCGCGGATGGCGGGCAGCACCTCAGACTTCTTCCCTCCTTGCTCCTGTGTGCCTTCCACGCCGGGTGCCACATTGCCGCGATAGAGCGTGATCTCCGTGCCCTGAAACAAACCGTCCACCTTGTTTCGCGAGCGGCGCACCCTCCACCGTGCGGTGTATTCATTCCCGTCCACGCCAATGAATGCCACCTCCGCGCTCCCCTGTGCGCGCCCCCGGCTCAGCAAATTTCGAGGATCGTTTTGGGAAAGGTCAGCCAGTTTCTCCGTGCCGCGCGCTGCTGCAAGCCGGGGAGTCCTCTCATACAGTGCGACACACAGCGCATCGAGCAGCGTGCTCTTGCCAGAGCCCGTCGGCCCGCTGATGGAAAAAATCCCCGCCGAGCGCACCGGCTCACGTGTGAAATCGATGGTGTGGCGGCCCACCAGCGATGCGATGTTTTCCAGCGAGATGCGGAGGATTCTCATGGCGCGCCCACCCCCGCGTGAGTTTCCTCCGCGAGAATCTCGCGCAGCGCGGCCAGCAGTTCCGCATCGGGCTCCGTTCCAAATTGTTCGCGATGCGCCGCGATCATGATTTCCTCCGGATCAAGAGCGCTCAGATCATCGAGCCCCGCAAACGGTGTGTCCGTCGCTGCGCCTGCTCCCTCTGCGTGCACCGTCACCAGATTGAACGACGCCAGCCTCACCGGTCTTCCCTCCAAAGCCTTCGTGATGCGATGCTGCCGCGTCGGGTCCGGCCCCTCATTGAGCACGCGCACTTCGAGAAAGGGATACTCCTCCGGGGGCAGGCCCGGATCAAAAGGCGTCGCCGCCAGCACCTCCAGCACGCGCTCAGTCGGCTCGGGTTTTTCCGGCAGGCGGATGAGCGCCGCCGAGCGTGCGATGGGAATCACCTTGTTCGAAGTAAGCGAGCCGCCCTCAAACTCCAACTCAAACACCCCGTGCGCATAGTCGCATTCCGAAAACGAAAGGGGCAGGGGACTGCCGCTGTAGCGAATGCGGCCGCCGTCCAGCTCCTGTTGCTTGTGCAAATGTCCCAGCGCCACGTACGAGAGGTCCGCGGGAAAAGTATCCACCCGCACCGCCTCCGCTGTACCGATGATAATGCGCCGCTCCGAGTCGCGCGACTCGGCGGCACTCAGCATATGGCAGTGCCCCATGCCAATCAGCACCGCACCGGGATACG
>JAYUWZ010000020.1:0-2210 GCA_043753265.1 Verrucomicrobiaceae bacterium | reverse complement strand
CTCTGGAGGGCGCGGAGCGCTGGCGGGAGAACTGCACAACACTCCGTGCGCGATCCTGCAGCGGTTTATGTTCACAAATCGAATGGAGTCGGGCGGTTTGCCCACCGGCTTCGCCCTCTAGAGCGGGAGCAAGCTCCCGCACTCCAGATAGCCTGCTCGCCGGGTGCTGAGCGCTTCTGTTCTTTGGAGCCCGAAAGCTCCCTTCATGCGCTACGAGCGCGATGGCTATTCCGCCTTGAAACGGCGGTAGCGTTTACCGTCGAGCAGCAGGTCTTCACCGTCGATGGCGGCGGTCACGGTGCTGGTTTTCTTTTCCGTGGTATTGACGAGGGTGAGCTGGTCACCGTTCAGCGACCACTTGCCCTCCCTCATCGTGGCCTCGCCATCCGGACCTTGGATGTGCAACCGGCCATCCGGGAAAAAATCGTAGCTGATCGTGCCTTTTACCGGTGCCCATCCATAGGTGCCTTTCGTGCTATGAAGGAACTTCTTCAGCCCAGGCTTTGGCGCAGCCTTGTCCGCCGCCTGCATGGCGTCAGGCGTGATGGATGCGGGCCGCGCGGCGTGGAGCGCGCCAGCGGAGAGGATGCTGATCGTTACAGCAAGAAGGCGACGAAAAGGGGTGGCGTGCATAGGGGCTTTGTATGGGGGAGAATAAAGAGGCTGTCGAGAGACAGTCCCGGCACGGCTAGCTCCGCGGCTCCACCCCAAGCAAATGGCGCACGAGGAAATCCATGCGTCGGCGGCTGCCGTAGGGGGTCTCTGCGGCGCCGTGGTTTGCGCCGGTGATGATGCACAGGTCGTAGTCCTTGTTCGCTTTTTGGAGCGCGTTGGTGACTTGCATGGTGCTCGCGGGATCCACGTTGCTATCGAGCTCGCCGACGATCAGCAGCAGCTTGCCCGTTAGCTTCGCGGCGTGGGTGACGTTTGAATTCTCGGCATACCAAGGACCCACTTCGCCCAGCCATGCCTCGTTCCACCAAATCTTGTCCATGCGGTTGTCGTGGCATCCGCAATCCGCGATGCCCACTTTGTAAAAATCGCCGTGGTGCAGGAGGCCCGACAGCGCGTTTTGCCCACCGGCACTGCCGCCGTAGATGCCCACGCGGGAAAGATCCATCCACGGGCGCGTGGCTGCGGCCGCTTTCATCCAGGCGATGCGGTCCGGAAACCCGCCGTCCTTGAGGTTTCGCCACGCCACATCGTGAAAGGCCCGGCTGCGCCAGTTCGTGCCCATGCCATCGATTTGCACCACGATGAAGCCGAGTTCTGCGATGCCGTGCTGTCGTGTCTGCCGGCCCCATTCCTTCGGAACAAAAAAGCCGTGCGGGCCGGCGTAGATTTCCTCCACGACAGGATACTTCTTCGAGGGATCGAAATTCGACGGACGATAAATCACCCCGTAGATGTCCGTTTTTCCATCGCGGCCTTTTGCCGTGAACCTTTCGGGAGTGGTCCATCCCGCAGCGGTGAGGGCTGTGGCGTCGGCGCGTTCCAGCACGCAGACTTGCTTGCCGGTTTCGAGATCCCGCAACTCGGTGACAGGCGGGAGATCGACACGGGAGTAAGTATCCACGAGCCAGCGGCCATTGGGCGAACGGCCGGCCTCACTGCCGGAGCCCATGCTGCGAGTGCCATCCCCATCAGTGAGCAGGGTAAAGTGCGAGCCATCGAGATTCACCCGCGCCCGGTGAAGGTAGTAGGGATCCTGCCCGGGGTGAGCCCCCATCACCCAGAGCCACATCTGCCGTTTTGCCTCGTCCACCCGGTCGACGCTGCGCACGACCCATTGCCCTTTGGTGATCTGGTTTTTGAGCGCACCAGTCTTTGCATCGAAGAGGTAGAGGTGGTTCCACCCATCGCGCTCGCTCATCCAGATCAGCTCGCCCGTGGTATCGAGCCAGCGTGCGAATGATTTCTGGGAGTAGTCGACGAAAGTGTCGCTCTTCTCTTCAACCAGCGTGCGCGGTTTGCCGGTGGTGGCATCGACGGCGAGCACGCCGAGGATTTGATGCCCGCGCTGATTGTAGGTGAACGTGAATTGCGAACCATCCGGAGCCCAGCGCAGATCTTTGATGTCCCACGGGTTCTTAAAAAGCGTGTCGTCCACCGCGATGGGCTCGCGCTTGGCGAGGTCGAACAAGCGCGGGCGCTCGTGGGCGATGCGATCGCCGGGTTTCAGGTAGTTGTGCTGGTGAAGCTTGGGCTGG
>JAYUWZ010000019.1:0-2210 GCA_043753265.1 Verrucomicrobiaceae bacterium | reverse complement strand
GGCCTGGAGGTGGAGGTCTGGTTCTGGCCGTTCGAAAAGCGACAGCAAAGTGGTGACGGCGTGTGGGCCGCCGATCTTACCGAGAGCGTTGATCGCGGCGGAGCGCAATTTGGAATCGGGGGCTTTACTGGCGGCGGTAACGGCAGTGAGGGCGTGGCTGTTACGAAGATGCGCGGAGCTGGCGATCGCTTCGATGCGAAGATCGGTGGGTAAATTGGTGTTCGAAATAATGGCGCCAAGATTGGTAAGAACTGTCGGCGACCGTGAAAAACGCGCCAGGATTAAAGCCGGTGAGACGAGTGTATGATTTGAGGAACTCAGCGCCGCCACAACAATGCTTGCGGAATTGGTGTCTTTGAATGTGGCCAGTCCCTCCAGGATTTCGCGGCGTATTTCTGGACGCTGGTCATCGCCGTAGAGGACGCGAAGTTCTGGAGTGAGAGAGTTTTCTTGAACCTCCGTGAGAGCACGGACGGTCGCAAGGCGAAGTTCAGGCTCTTCCGCGAGAAGTTTACGAAAACTCGCGAGACAAAACTCGGTGCCTTCCCAGGCGCGACTTCTGACGGGCGCTGGCGCGAGCGCAGGATGGTAGGCCCACCATTCACCTTTCCATACAGGGAACTGGCGCGTGATCTGAGCGAGCAGGGAAATCGCCATTTGCCGCGCGTACTTGGGAGCGTCGGATTGACGTGAGAGGATTCGAAGTTCCGTGACGAGATTTGTGTCGTGCGTTTCGCGGAGAGCGTGAGCAATCGATTGGCGAGCTTCTGCGTTTTGATGTGCCAGGCTGCTGACGATGAGAGGCCATGATTCAGGATTTTTTTGGCCGAGGCGGCTCAAAGCTTTTTCGATGGCAAAGCGAGCGAATGGATCTTTCTCGGGAAGCGTATTGATGAGTGGCTGGATCGCGCGGGAGCGCTGGTCTTCGAGGCGGCCAAGAGTTGTCGCGGCGTGGAAGCGCACGGATGCGTCTGGATCTTTTAGCGAGGTGGCGGCGAAACGCTGTGCGTCCCGGGTTGGGAACAAGGTGAAGGCGCGGAGCTGCTGGCGATTCAACACGGCGTTCGTGCTAAGTGCCATCTGGGTGATTTCCTCGGGAACAAAAGGGTGCGCCCAGAGGGAATGCAAGGCAGTGGCCGAGTGAGGGCCGACGGTGACGGTCGGGAGAACGCCGCGACGGAAAAGTTCCCGCTGAGCAGTGAGGCGGACGTTGCGCGAGGGGTGCGCGAGGGCTTCAGACAGTTGTTGGTCGGTGGCGTCGGACTTTTGCCCTTGGGCGACTGATACGTACCAGGCGGGCTTCGGCGTGGGTGAGGATTGGCCGGTCCAGGTGAGTTTCCAGAGGCGGCCGACTTCGATGTTTTCCTTGGTGTCACGGTGCTGCCAATCGCAGATGTAAATGCTTTTGCCGTCATGCGAAGGTGCAATGCCGACGGGACGGAAGGAATCGGGCATTACGGAAAAGAGTTCTTCGTGGCGGGTAACTTTGAAGGTGGCGCCGTCGCGCTCGATGATGACGCGGATGATCTGCCGTTTGCCGAAGTCCGCGAGGAAGAGATTATCGTGGTAATCAGCCGGCAGCGCGTCCTCGGTATTGGCGAAAGAGCCGGTAGCAGCGCCTCCTCCGAAGTCGTGCATCATCCAGAGTGTGTAAGGACGGCGGGGAATGAAGTGGTGCGGATAGCCGTAGAAACCGCCATCAACAATGTGCGTGAGGCGGCCCATCCAGTCGTGTTCGTCGGTATTGTCGTAGGTAAAAATTTCATCTTCGGAAGTGATGGCGATATCCAGGATATTGCGAAGACCGGTGGCGAACACTTCCGCGCCCGTCCCGTCCGGTTTGATGCGCAGGACGCCTCCGCCGTGTAGATTGATGGCGCGGCCGTCTTTTCCCCTAGCGTTGAAGATACCTTTGTCGCCGACGGCCAGGTAGAAGTAGCCGTCCATCGCTAGTTTGAAGTTGGCCGGGACATGGTCGTTCCAATCGAGCGCCCAGGGATTGGGATTCGTGCTTTCGATCAGGTCGTCCGGGGCGGTTCCGGTATCTCCGGAGTCTTGGAAAACGGTGAAGCGCGGGTTGTGGAGAACGAAAAGTTTACCCTCGAGATATTGCAGGCCAAAAACGGCGTAGAAATTGGTAGCGAAGAGGGTGCGGCGGCCATCTGGATGGAAAGCGATGATGCGACCGTGAGAGGCGTTCGCGGGTGCGC
>JAYUWZ010000018.1:0-2211 GCA_043753265.1 Verrucomicrobiaceae bacterium | reverse complement strand
TTCAAATCCCCAGCTCCAAACGTCGCCTGCGCCATTGGGCGTTCAGCGTTGGGCGTTGGATGTTGGACGTTTCCCAAGTTCCATCACTTGCATTCCGTTAAGTGGTACGTAACGTGCGCCTCCCAATTCCCATGCGTTTCCTCATCCTCGCCCTCAGTTTATTCCTTTTCGCCATCGGTGGGCGGGCGGACGACTTCCCCAACGACTTCCCCGTCACCTTCCGTTTTCACGAAACCTACAAGGACAAGGTCATCAGCGACCCCGACTTCCCGGGAGACTTTCTGGTCGTCCCCACGGGCAATCTCCAAATCACTGCAGTCGCCCCCGTCACCCAGGCGGTCACCGATGCCCTGGATGAGGCCAGCCCCATCTATATAGAGGTCGGCGACTTCAGCATCGACCGCGATCTCGGCGATGTGGATGGTGACTACGACCCCTCCGATCCCCTGCATAACCGCTCCATAACCATCTCCCTTCAAGGCTTTAACTCCAATGGAGATTTCGATGAGGTCGGGACCTTCCGCGTTACCTGGCAAACGGCCGGTCGCGTGACCATGACGGTCGATGTCACCGATTCCACGGAAGATTTCACCGTCGCCGCCTCCGATTACTACCCCAACGTGACCGAGGAAAACATCGAGCGCGAAGACCTCCTCGTGGCCCTCCAGTTCGGCCCCTACACGCTCGACCTCCGCACCGTGTATATGATTGGCGACGCCACCGCCAATCCAGACCCGCAAGACCGCGTGTTCGAGGACCTTTCGGACGTGGACCTCTATGGTGCCATCGACAGCGTAAAGCCGAACGTGGCCATCTCCTTTCCGCCACCGCCCGTCGGCGGGAAGACAACCATCAGCGTAAACGAGTCCCCAGATGGGCTGTACACTTTTTCCGGCACCTCGAGCGACTCGCGGGCCATCAATGGCGAGTCCTTCGTCGGCCAGGTGAACCAGGTGGAAATCCAGCATGGCGCGGTTTCCGGCCAGGGTGATTGGGTTCCCGCCACCGTCGACCCCTCGGGCAACTGGTCTTTCCCCGGTGCGACGCTCTTTATCGGCAACAATGCCCTCAGCGTCCGCGCGACCGATTTGGATGGCAATTCAACCACCACCCTCCGCCAGTTCACCTATTCCCTCAGCGGCAACGTCACCGTCACCGCTGCCGCAACCGGCTACGGCATCGGGGATAACGGGAAACTCGCAGGCACTGTTTCCGGCAGCTTCTTCAGGGTCGGCACCCGCAAGATAAGCATGCTCGCCGGCAACCCAGCGCCCACGGACACCACCACCCACAATGCCGGCAATCTGCTCAGAGTCGTCGCCACGCCAGGCGTTGGCTCGGTTTTCAATGGCTGGAAGGGCACGATCAACAACAACAATGTCCTTGATGAAGTGCCCGAGGTTCTCACGTTCGAGGCTAAGCCAAACCTGATTCTCACCGCCCATTTCGTCCCCAACCCCTTCACTCCGGCCATCGTGGGCAGGTACCAGGGCCTCATCACCGGCAGCGCTCCCTCTGGGCGCGGCATCTTCCGCCTCACACTCACCAAGACCGGTGCCTTCACCGGCACGGTCATGATTGGCAACCTCGTCCTGCCCATCAAAGGCAAGGTGCTCGGCAGCGGCATCTGGCGCGGCAGCGTGAAAAAGCTGGGGAAGACCTACGAAGTCGCCCTGAATCTCGCTGTCGGCTTGAATGGCGACCGCCAGATCGGGGGCACCGTCATGGGGAATGGCCTGAACTCCGCCTTTACCGCTGATCTCAATACCTGGAAGAAAAAGACCAACGAGTCCGCCACCTTTGCAGCGAACTACAATGTGCTGCTGCCGCCTGCACAGACCAATAACGACCCGCAATTCCCGGTCGGCATCGGCTATGGCCGCGTGACCATCGGCAAAGTCGGCACCGTGAAGTTCGTCGGGAAGCTGGGCGACGGCTCGGTAGTCACTGCAGCATCCACACTCGTGGTGCGCAATAACCCGGTGGTATCGGTCGTTTTCCCGCTGCACATCGCGCTGGATAAAAAACTCGGCGGCGTCTCCGGCATCGTCACCTACGATTCCACCCAGCCCACCAGCGACCTCACTGGCACGCTCGACTGGCAGGAGCCCCCCACCACCGGCGTGGAATTCCAGGCCTTCAGCGGGCAGATCGCTCTGCACGGCTCACGCTACGTGAAACCACTCGTGGGCACCCGCGTCGTCCTCGAAG
>JAYUWZ010000017.1:0-4884 GCA_043753265.1 Verrucomicrobiaceae bacterium | reverse complement strand
GGCCAGCTTTTCGGCGTGCTTGGGGTCTTGGGCGATGTTCTTTACCTCAAAGGGATCCGCCTCGCAGTCGTAGAGCTCCTCTTTCGGCTTTTGAGCGGCGAAGAAGACTGACTGCACGGGGTTTAGTTTGCCGGCTGCGAGTTGCTCGCGCCAGGCCTTCATGGTGCCCCCCTGCTCCATGTAGGCGACGTTTTGCGCGTAGGGGAGCTCGGGCATGAAGTTGCGGATGTAGCGGTAGCGCCCGTCGCGCACGCTGCGGATGCGATCGAGCGTTTCATCCATGTAGTCGCGGTGCGCGTGGACGTATTTACGGGGTGCGGCGGGTGCGGAACCGTCGGCGGTGAGAAAGGGTTGCCCTTCGAATTCCGCGGGCACCTTGCCGGTCGCCAGCGAGAGAGCGGTTGCGGGCAGATCGAGGAATTCCACCAAGTCATCCCGCACGGAGCCGGGTTTGATTTTTCCCGGCCAGCGCACGATCAGAGGCGTGTGGGTGCCGGTGTCGTTCACCCACCGTTTGTAGCGCGGCATTCCGCGGCCATGGTCGCCGAAGAAGATCACAATCGTGTTGTCGCCGAGCTTGTGGTGGTCGACCCACGCGAGGACATCGCCCACGTCGTAGTCCACGCTGGTGACGAGGTCGTAGTAGCGCGCGAGTTCCTCCCGGACGATGGGCAGGTCGGGCCAGAAAGGAGGGAGCACCATCTTCGCGGGGTCACGGCGCTGGGCGTCGGTGAGGCGTTTTGTGTTTGCGGGGTATTTGTTGCCGTCGTTGCGGACCTGGCTCTCGTGGCTTTGCGTGAAATTCACATACGCAAAAAAGGGCTGCGGCAGCGCTGGTGCGGGGGTGCCATCGGCGGCGGGCTTGTGCCACGGCTTCCGGGATGTCGCGAGGTCCTTGGGGTCGGTGAAGTTGAAGTCTGTCTTTCCCGGCCACGACACGTGGTAGCCAGCGTCTTGCAGCATCTTCGTGAAGGTCACCGGCGGATTTTTCAGCCGGCTGCGCATATGCTGGGTGCCGATGGAAATGGGATAGCGCCCGGTGATGAGGCCGCTCCGGCTCGGCGCGCACACGGCGCAGTGCGTGAAGCATTTCGTAAAGCGGCACCCTTCCTTTGCGAGCCGGTCCATATTCGGAGTGATGGCCTGGGCGTCGCCGTAGGCACCCTGCTCGGGGCCCATGTCCTCGCCGACGACCCATATGATATTGGGGCGCTCAGCGGCCTGTGCGGTGACAAGGAGGAATAGTAGGAGGGCGAGGATTTTCATCGGCAAGAGGTGAGAGGGTAATAGCAGGACTGCTGGTAATTTGAGACGATTTTTACAATCGAGATCGGAGAAAAGTGCGCCTTCGGCGTGTTCTTTGGCATGCCCAATGGTAACTCGCGAGGAGACGGCAGAGCCGTGGGGCTCGGAGAGCGCCATCCACCGAAGTGCCGATGACAGGTTCGGCAGGCAGTCTTTTGAGGTTGAAATCCTATGAGCCGGAAACGCGGGCACTCCTTGGTCTGATCGGTTTTTTCGGTTCGAGCGCTGGCTGCTTTGAGGGATCACCATTTGCAAAGCGAAGGCGGTGTCGCGCCTTAGGGCTTGCCACCGCACTCCATGTGCGCTGCTCGTTTCGGTGCTCTTCTTCGATTGGCTACTTCGCCGCTGAGTACGGCAGTTCCACCTTTGGGGGTGGCGGGGGGGCGCTGCGTAATTCCACGTAGTACCAGACTGCGACCACTACGGTGACCACGGCCGTCCAGGCAAGCCATTGGGTGCCGCGGCCTGGATTAATCATCGATGAGAGTGTCGATTTTTTCGGCGAGGTCGAAGTCGCTGTCAGTGAGCCCGCCCTTGCTGTGCGTGGAGAGGATGAGGCGCACCTTATTGTAGCGAATGTCGATGTCGGGGTGGTGTTCCGAGTCCTCCGCGAGCTCGGCAACGCCGTTGACGAAATCCATCGCCTCGGAGAAGTCGTTGAACTCGAGGACGCGTTCGATGGTTTTGCCCTCCTGCTCCCAGTGCACGAGTTCCTTGAGGGCTTCCTTGATTTCTTTGGCTTCCAGTAAACGAGGCATATTCGCGGGATAGCCAGCGCACGCGGGCTGGCAATTCTTTTTCGTGAGTTTCAATGGGGGAGAATTTCGGGCTTCCGGGTGGTCTTGAAGTCTAGCGGCGCTTTCGCTTCACCGGCTGGGTTCCTCTTTTATCGAGGGCCACCACTGCCTTCCACACACCCGCCATGCTGAGGAGCGGGGCGACGAGTTGCGTGCCAATGAAGAGGAGTCCGCGCAGGGGCAGGAAACGCATGGCGTAACCGAGGGCTGCAGCCTGCCCCAGAGCCTTGATCGGATTCTCGCGAATGTGCTGCTCCACATAGTGGCGGAGATCTTTCGGCTCAGGCATTGGCTCAGACTTTTCCGTTGTTTTTGCGCGTGGAGCGCTGCGAGGTTTGCGCATAGATGGCTGTTGCGTTAAGCTTTCCGGGTGCGACGGGTGGGTCGCCGGCTTTGCATGCGGCGGGACAGCGCCCACGCAGCCAAGGCTCCCAGCGCGACGACGCTGCAAATGGTTGAGACGACGTTGCGTCCCATGAACTGGATGCTGCGGTTCACAGCCTCGCGACTTGCGGTCGCTGCGGTCGTGTAAGCGTCGAGCGTGGCGGTGCGGACTTTTTCCAAGGTGGCAGGCATATACAATAGGTGTTCCCTTACAATCGCCACCGAGGCTGGTGATGGATGCGTCAATAGCGGGAGAAACTGGTGGTGGGCGTGGGTGAGGGGGTGATGCCGTACGCAATTTGAACGATTATCCTGCCCAAGCTCACACCGCGACGAAGTGAGGTCCTTCGACTCGTTCCTCGCTGCTAATGAACACTTTTGTAGGGTGTTGGAAATGAGCGTTAGAGGGGAATGGTGCTTTCGCCAATTTGGACGGTTATTCCACCCACGCGCACACCGCGACGAAGTGAGGTCCCTCCACTCGTTCCTCGGTCGGGATGACGCGTTTTTAAAAGGCGCTTCGCGCCACCGTGAATTCGGATGCTTGGTGCGAGATCGAACGTTACGGTTCATCCCCGCACAAACAATCACGCCCCGTGTTACCGTTTCTCACGATGATGGGTGTTAGGGGAGGTTATAACTGCTTCGCGCCCCCCCTCGATAACGGACGACCCTGGAGATCTCGTGGGGGCGATTCGCAAATCAATACGGACGAGCCAGCGGCTCTTCCCTACCCTGCTACTTTCTGGCAACTGCTTTACACGCGCTGCATTGTCATCATGCGATTGGGTATATGGGCGTCCAAAAGGTGTGCCGTCCAAACTCAACCAATTATCCAAATATGAAGACCAACAAGAAGGATTCGATCGAGGATCAAGCCGAGGAGATCAAAAGCGGTGTGAGCAATGTCATTGAAAGCGCCCGTGAAAAGGCCGGCGAATACTATGAAACTGCCCGCGAGCGGGTTCGCGACTGGAGCGACGACGGCGTCGACTACGTGCGCGAAAACCCGATGAAGACCTTGCTGGCGGCGCTCGTGGTGGGCGTGGCCATCGGTTTCGCGGTGCGCAAGTAGCAGCACCGGAAAACCAGGAACAAAGTGGCCGGCACTGCGCGATGCGGTGCCGGCACTTCTTTGTCAAAAAAACACTCATTCATAGCGGCCAGTTCCAAGGGGGCTTGCGATGGTCTCTCAATATGCGAGCCCTCCCTGCTTCCACGCTTGAGTCGATTGTTGCCGAGATCGATTATTCCACGGCGTGGAGCGCTTGGGAGCCCCCCATGAAAATGCACGACGACGGAGAAATGCTAACGGTGGTTTTTGAAATGCCCGAGGTGCCGCCGCACACGCTCTCCATGGTCGTGACCTCCCATAGTTTCACCATTTTCGGATATCGTCCTGTGCAGCCGGGCACCCTGAGCAATGGCAATGCAGTCTATAACGGCCGTTTCCGCCGCCGAGTCCCGCTTCCCGAGGACGTGCGTGTGGCTGAAAACGACGTGAAGGTGTGGCGGGGGTTAGTGATTATCCGTTTCCCGCGCTGAGGCATCCACATCGTATAGGAGGCGCGATTCCATTTAGAATATGAAACCACTACACCTCCTCTCGATTGCAGTTATCGCGGCCAGTTTCACGGCGTGCGACAAGAAGCCCACAGCCAAGGACGACGTGAAAGAAGAGGCTCGCGAACTGAGGGACGCGGTAAAGGATGCAGCAAACGATGCGAAGAAGGAGGCAGACTCCAAGACCTCGCCCACGAAGCTGAAAATCAAAGGCAACTGGAACGAGGCAAAGGGCAAGCTGAAGCAGAAGTATGCCGACCTCACCGACGACGATCTCCTCTATGTGGAGGGCAAGGAGGACGAACTCTACGGTCGCTTGCAAAAGAAGCTCGGGAAGAGCCGTGAGGAGATCGAGAAGATCCTTGAAGAGTAGTATTCCTGATTTGTGGCTCTGAAAATCCGTCTGTGGCGCTTCGTTGCGTTGGGCCCCAGGCGGATTTTCGTTTTTTGGGGGTGGGAGAGGAAAATCTGAAGATAGCTCGGCACGGCCCGCAAAAATCTACGCCAGTTCGTGGACGGCAGCCCTCTGCCGCTTTGGATGGCGGGGAAATGTTGGGCGGGCAGGTATGAAATACCACCCGAATTTACGTTGCGAGCACTTCCCCATACCGCCCACCACCTTCTCCCGCCCTCCAAAGCGGCAGAGGGCTGCCGCACTCCACGAACTGGCGTAACTTTATTTGCTCCATTCCATCTCAACTAACCCGATATTATCACGCCCTGCCCTCTGGCGGTTTTTCTGGTTGCTCCCAGTACAAACACCTTACTCGCAAATCTGTAACGGATCCCCTAACCCCCAAAATGCCTGTTTCCGAACCCTCCTGGCCGCACGCCC
>JAYUWZ010000016.1:0-4884 GCA_043753265.1 Verrucomicrobiaceae bacterium | reverse complement strand
GACGACGGATGCGTTCTCTCCGCTCACGGGGAGCGCCATCGCGCGCGTGACGGTGAGTGCGGAGATTCCGAGCAATGCGACGGCGGAGGCTTTTGCCACGGCGGTCGGCGCGGCGCTGGGGACGATGAGCAACGTGACGCTGGCGGCGGCGGGGTGCTGGATTTTTCAAGCGACGGATGAACCGCAGGTGGTGCGGAATCGGTTGAAGCCTGTTTCGTTCGTCCGCATCCGGGAATGGCAGGAGAACGGGGAGAGGTGGCGGGAGATTCGGCTGATTCAAGCGCCCCTCGCTTTTTGCGGAACGCACTCTCGCGTGCTGCCAGCGGGGCCGAGTGTGGTCGAGATTCGGACGGGCGGAACGGAGTCGAGCAATGATGACGTGGAGGTGAATGAGATTCAGGCGCTGACGGTGCCATCGGACTTTCGCGGGACGTACACGCTGACCTTTGATTTTCGAGAGACGCGGCTACTGGGGATTGACGATGGCATCGAGGAGATCGAAACGGCGCTCAATGCGATGTGGCTGGATGGGAAGAAGCGATTTGCGGTGACGAACCCGGAGGCGGATCGGGCGCATATCGAATTTGTCGGACCGCTGGGAAATGCGGATTGGGACAACATCATTCCCACCGTCAAAACGACGGAGCCGGGCGTGCTGACATTTACCCTAGACCTAGCCACGGCGGAACTGGCGGCGGCACTGCGGGGAACGGCGGAGATTACGGTGCCGCTGGAAATCGAGTTGGAGATCGTGAGTGACAGCGAGGATGCGACCGACCCGGATGTGCCGGGGCGGCTGGTGACCGTCTTTCAACAAGCGGTGAAGGTCGTGCGGGAACAGATTTGGGAAGAGCTCTCCACGGTGCAGGCAATTGACTGGATGAACTCGCCGCAACCACGGGACTACCGGCCTTTCACTCCGGATCAGATCATCACGGGTTCGCAGCACTACACGGCGGCCTTTGGCAACGGCGCGGCGAGGAGCTTTGCGTTTGACCACAACCTGGGGACGGCGGCGATGCACCTGGCTGTGCGGGAGAATGCTGCCAATGGGCGGATGCTGTGGCCCTTTGAATACAGCGCGCGGTTTCCGTCCGAGAACCAAGCGGTGGTGGAGTTTCCACCTACCCTGCCACCTCCCGCGACGAACTCACTGGCGGTGACGCTCAGCACGGCGGGGCCGGTCTCGGCGTTTCAGGCGCACAACCATACCATCGCGCAGGTGGTGGGTCTGCAAGACGCGTTGAATGTGTTGGGGGCGCGGATTTCGGCAATCGAGTTGCTTCTGCCGAGTGGCGTGACGCCGACCGAATCGCTGGGCAACGGGGCGGCGCTGGAGATTCCGCTGCCGGATCGGGCGGAGGTATTCCCGGGACGATTCGCTACGGGCTTCAGTGTCGCGGAGGCGATGAAGACGGGCGCGGGACTGCCCGCGCGCGGAGCGGGGCTGCTCCCGGCCATCCATGATGCGACCGTGGCGAATGTGACACTGCCGCTGGCGGAGGCGGGCGGATTGGCGGGACAGGTTTTCCTAAACAACACGGCGAACGCCGTCGTGATCACCGGCGGCCTGGGCCGGAAGACGCAGACGGTGAAGGCGGGCGGATTCCTCGGCTCCGATGGCCGTGTGTGGTATCGGCTCACGCACGACGGGACGACGAAGAGCTACTTCCCCACGGACTTTGAGCGGGAGCTTTTCATGGTGTATGTGAATGAGAAGCAACTGCGGGCGGGGCGGACTTTCACGGCTGAATTTGACCTCACGGTGCAGATGCTGAAGGCGGAGACGCGGGCGCAATATCTCGTGGTGGTAGAGGTGGGAGCGGCTCCCTCGCAAACAACGCCGGCGACGACCGGCACGAACTTGGAGGACATCACGTGGATTGCGACGCCGCTGCTCTCGCAACGGCTGATCCTCTCTGGGGTGCCGATGAAACACCACCTCGGATGCGCGGTGGCGCGGAGCGGGGCGGGAGTCCTATCAGCATCGAGGCTGCTCTACGATTCGTGGGAGGGCGGAGCGCAGGTGCCCGCCTCGGCCAACTTTGCCGTGCGGGGGCGGCTCATCCAATTTGACACCGAGAACTCGGTGGTGGGAGCGCGCGGGTATGTGGGGTACGCCCTGGCCAATGCGGTTGCGAAGATTTCCTGACCATGCCGACTCCGACCGCAAAACCCGTAATCAACACCGTGCAATCGGTGCTCGGCTATCTGCAATGGCAGGCGTTTGAATTTCTGCCGAGCGCGATCAATTTCCCGACGCTGTGGCATTGCAGCGGTCTGCCGCCGGGACTGTACTTTGAGGCGGAGACGGGAGCCATTTTTGGCGCCGCGATTCTGCCCGGCGTTTATACATTCGTGCTCTACGCGGAGAATGTGGTGGGACTGTCCGACCCGCAGAGCTTCACGCTCGGCATCGAGGCGAGCGGTTACAACACGCCAGCGAGCGTGCTGGAGCTGACGATCGATAGTGTGACGCGGCGTGTGACGATTTCCGGCGTGCAGCAGGAACAGGCCAGCGGAGCGGAGGTGGAGAGCGAGGCGCTATTTTGGGCGAAGGCCGGAGATGATCTGATCCTGAATGTGCGTTTCACCAAAGGCGGGGTGCAGTTTGACGCGAAGCTGACGGGGCTGAAGCTGACGCTGAAGGAATTTGAGCCGGAGGAACCGGTGCTGAGCGCGGGCGAGGAGATGGTGAAGACGGGCTCGGGAGAGACGGCGAGCTTCCGCATCTATCTGCGTGTGGAGGACGAAGCGATGCGCGCGGCGCTGAGCAACTATGAGGCGGATGGAGGAACGCAATTCCTGGCGCTGGCGGAGTTTGAGTGGACGCAGGAGAATGAAACGGGCGTGGGGCCGGACGAGATTCGCGGCAGCTCGCGGACCTTTGGCGTGATGCTGGTGCGGGACCTCACTGCAAACCCGACAACGTAATGGCACGGGGACTCGACTGGTTTCAGGCGCGGGCCTTGGCTCGCTTGCAGGGCCGACGCATCCGCCGTGAGGCTTGGCGGAAGTGGCTGCGGTATGACGCGGGCGTGTATCTCTGGTATCACTACCAGCCGCCCGGCCAGACGACGTTTCTCGGCGGAGTGCAGCAAAGCATTCCGGAGGCCTTGCATGTGGTGAGGGCGAGCGAATTCCAGGCGGCAGAGTTTCTGGCGCTGGATTGGACGGATGAGGACTGGAACGCGAATTCGGGCGGAGGGACGCCGCCGAATGAAAATGGCGGAGACGACACGGGTGGGAGCGGAAGCGGCGGCGGCACGAATGGGCCGGGCACCGGCGAAGCTGATGGCGAGGATGATAATGATGACGCAGATGACGATGCGGAGGGAGACGATGGCGGTGGGACTGCGCCCGGCGCGGGTGATGGCGGGGAATCCTCCGACTCGGGTGGCGAAGGCACGTGGGGCGGTGGCGGAGGAGGAGGCCTGCCGGGCGGCGGAAATGGAGGCGGCGGAAAGAAACCGAAGCCGCCGCCACCGCAAGCCGACTACACGCCGACGGTGGAACTGACGCTGGATGCGGATACGGATGGGCCGAGCTGCTTCATCATCGTGCCGGATGAGGGCACGGCGTTTGTCTCCGTGAGCGTGCCGAATCCGCAGGGCGGAACGGCGCGCGTGCTTGGGTTGACGGTGACTTGCCTGGGACAAACGAAGACGCAGACGGTGGGGCCGGGAGTCTCGACCGGATTTACCTTCAAGGGGCCAATCGGGCCGGGTGGCACAGTGCGGGCGACGGCGACGGCGCGGGACTTTAACGCACACTCGTGGACCGGGGCGGATACAGACCAGTGGCCGCCGAACTGTCTGCTGCCGATCTACACGTGGTCTGGCTCCAAGACGGTGACGCACCGCTGCAATCACGGATCGGGCGGGCAGGACGGATTCGATGTGGCCGGGAACTACAGCACGACGGCGCAGTACGCGGTGCATCCGGCACCGGGGAGTGGAAAGGCGGGAACGAATACGGGAGCCGACTTTAACGATGGAGACAACATGCACGAAACGACGACGCCGTATCCGGGCGGAACGCCGAACACGGTGGACTCCTTTTTGCCGGCGCCGGGCGGGATCACTTGCGACGTCGCGGCAAACGGGCAGATCACCAACGTGCTGCCAGCCACGATGGGGCAGTATCCGCCCAGCGGAACGACGACGACGGGCACGCCACCGGATGATTGCACGGAGACGACCACCGCGAGCGAGAGCGGGCCGAATGGAGCGGAATAGAATCATCGCGGAGATGGCGAATCGCTACGGTGTCGGACCTGTCGGGTTCGTGCGGCCCGGCCCGGGTTTGCACGGGGTGCGGTTGCTCGTGAGCAATCAGGGCGGAGAGAGGATGCTTTTTGCGGAGGAGTTGGCAGAGGTGCTGAACGAAGCGGTGACGCTCTACGATCCACACGCGCTGCCGTACTCGCATCCGGCGCACTATGGGGTGAGGTGGCTGGGGAATGGTGAACTGCCGAAGGTCGCAGTGCCGCGTGGCGCGACGGTGCGGAAGATGGGGCTGCGACTGCGGAGGGTGCAGCATTTTGTCGAATGCGATGCCATGGTGCGCGTGACCGGCTCGGGGATGGTGTGGGTGGATGTGCCGCCCGTGGGAGGATTCCTGCTATGACGCTAGGGGTGATGAGCCTGTGGACACGGACGCCGATGTTCCAAGCGGAAAGAGGGCCGCTGCTTTTCGCGACGCTGGCGGCGCATTTTGCGAAGCGGGCCTTTGGGGCGACTCGGCTTTGCACGGACAAGCGTGGGGCGGAGATCGCGGACGTGCTGGGCTGGCCCTTCGATGAAATCGACACAGGCCTGGAGGACATGCCTTGCGATGGATGCGAGCATGTGTGGGCGCTCGGGAAACTCTATGCGGCGCTGG
>JAYUWZ010000015.1:0-4884 GCA_043753265.1 Verrucomicrobiaceae bacterium | reverse complement strand
CTTCCAAGTCATCGCGAATACTTGCCTGGTAAGAGTGAAATCCCCATTCAAATTTGTGACGGCAAAGCCGACCCTCTGTGGATTAGGTTTTACTCGGCCCTTAAATATAACAAGATTTATTTTACCCTCATTTAGTTCAGGTGCTTTGCGCAGAGCCTCAAATTCTGCTTCGCCAGTAATGTCACTATTCAGTTCCCCGTCGCCATTTATGTCATATTTTACCAACCTATCTCCAGATAGGGGGTTTAGGGAGAAGCGAACTCCCGTTTGCTGAAATGCATCGTTGAGATAATTGATGATTTTTGTATCGTCTGGCAAGTCTACTGGAAGGAGTGTTGCCGGAGTAACAACGCCATTGGCATCTTTGCTTTGCACGCGATAAATGGCAATATCCAGGTCAACGGCGGGAAGGATCATAACCGTCAGGACTGCGGCGAGTTTATTCTGATTGTCCGATGTCCGAAGCTCGATGATTTTCGTGAGTATTTCGTTTGCATCGTCGGATATGGTGGCTTTCGCAGTGATGGATATAGGAACAAAGAAACCATCCTCATCAATCTCGTCAGCGGTCGGATTTGGAAATGCTCCAACAGGAGATACGGTCAAGTAATCCGCCGATTCCGTAGGAACCACAAGTTTGTGATTCTTCGCCGCAGCAGCCGACTTGAACCAAACCTGCAGAGATTCATTCGTGCTTCCCGCCCCCGAGCGCCGAACACTTGCCCATGTTTTATTACTTCCAGGCTTAAAGTCGTACGCATTGGTGTCTTTATCATAGTCACCTTGAAGTAGAGGGTCGAACCCCATGTGCACCTTGAATTTGCGCTCTCGAAACTCAATTTCCTGCTGGAGAAGTGCTTGCCCATCCTTTTTTACCGCTTTCGCATTGTCCCTGTTGATGTTTGTTGTGTCACTTCCGGAAACCGCCTCATTAAGCGGTGCCTCGCTTAACAGAAGGCGTTCTCCTGCATTTGTTTCATAAAGTTGAAATTTGCGCGGCAGCCACTCCCCGACTTCAGCGCCCTCGAGACTGTAAGCGGTGAAATGGATGATCGGTTTTCCAGACTGTTCATTCAGATTGGTGATAAACGTTGGCTCAATCCCTGAAAGCTGCTGGCGGTATTTGAGGGGAATGAGATTGATGAATGGCGTCTTTACCCCATTTTCGAAAAAGAATGCGTCGGGGCCAAATCCGCCTACCATCTGCTCCGCATCGTTGAGAGCAACAACGGAGATGACACTGAGCGGAAGCGCAGAGAGTCCTCCATTCCACAGCCACACATTTTGGGGCGGGAAGGGGTCTCCTAAAGGCTGCTCTACTCCCACAAATTTCCCCGCCGGGCTCACTGCTTTGATGGTGATGCGCTCGTTGCCCAGCAGGATGCTTGATGGAGATCCGGCAAAGGTCTTCTCCTGAAGAATCCCAGGTGAAGACGGAAAATCGTCAGTGATGTAACCGTGCATTGAGCCTGCTTCTCCCACGGCGGCCAAATCCAGGACATAGGGGAAGGGCTTCGGACGATACGTGGTGAGGCCTGAATTGCCGCGCGTGTAGACAGCCTTGTAAGATCCGCTTGAAGAACTGACCGCCATGTTGCCAAAGAGCGTCCCGTTTGCGACGACCCCCCTTGCCGTAAATGACGTCGTATCTCCGCCTGAAACCGCATTTTCAGGCTGGAAGTGGGAAAACAGAACGGCATTATCTTTCCATGCGGTGGTCCGGTAGCCGCTCGCAGCTCCATCGGAGCTACTGCCAGCGAATGAAAGTTGGTTTGAATCGTTCACCCGTATGAAGCTCACATAAGGCGCATCGGGATCGTAATCGGAAATGTTTATCTCGCTATAGAAACTCTTGGGAATGTCGCCGCTTCGCTGACCGTCGAGAGGATACCGATCTTCGCTATCGTCCACGCCGTCTCCATCAGAATCGGCATCGTTGGGGTCGAGACCGAGTTCAATTTCCCCTCCATCGAGAATTCCATCCCCGTCGCTGTCGGAATCGTTCGGGTCGGTCGAATGGGTAATCTCATCTGCATCAGCAATGCCGTCGCCATCGGTATCTACCAGGGTGACGGCGGTGCTTGCGCCCGATGCATTCGACGACTGCACCGCGTTGTGTGCAACGACGCGGTAGCTGTAGGATGTGCCCGAGAGCATTCCCCGCTCGGTGTAAGTAGTGGCATTGCCGGAAATGGTTTCGATGGGAAGCCAGGTCAGTCCGTCATCGAGCAGGCGCTCCACTGAGAGCGTTTCTGAATCCTGCGAGGACATTTTCCAGTCCAGCCGGACTTGGGAGGGAAACGGCACGGTTGTCGCAAGCGAGGACGGCGGCGGAATCTTCTCCCCCACTCCCAGCAGTTTTACTTCCAAACGCAGAAAGCGGCGAGGGTCGGCGGTGAGGTTACTTCTGTCTTCGACCGTCATGAGATTGGCATCTCCTTGGTCTTCGATGGAAAGCCAGTTGAGAACATCGCTTCCGCGGCTCGGGGTGTTCTGGAGATTGCTTTGGATGAGGGTGCTATAGGAAAGATCCTCAGCATCCTTCCGCCTGGGAAATGTGATGCGCAGTTTGTTGCTTACGAATGCCGAACTTGCCGGGCCTCCCGTCTCGGGCATGAGCGGGTCAGTATCGAGGGCATATTCGAGGAGATTAAGGCGTCCGTCGCCATCAGGATCAGCCTCGGGTCCGCTCACAGCCGAATTGGTCCAATCGGCGGGAGGAAAGGTCGCATTCCGCCATTCGGGATACGTGATTGCCATGGCACACGGGGTGAGTCCTGCAAGCAGGGCGCTGAAATACAAGGGACGGGTCATATTGGCTGGAGACTGCACACGGTTCGGGTCATCGAACCCTTAGAAAGGGTGGCAATTCTCTGACGCTATTGTCACGCATCAGGTGGATAATGGAAGGAAGTAATCGACGGTTTACTGATATGTCACTTCCGCTTGGAATCGGACGCTCCGATGCACCTATCGATGAAATTGACAAAAGCAGGGTCTTGGAATGCCTTAACGCGGTTCCACACCGCACGGGGAATGGGAAATGCAAAATGCACGGCGTGGTCGAGTTCCACGTGGTCGTCGGAGAACTTCATGCCGGAGGTGCGCGCTTTGAAGGACAACCGAGCATGCAAAATCCAAAACATCACCTGAAGTTCCTCTTCCAGAGTGATCGGCAGGGCTTCAACATCGGCTTTGGGGTCAATTACTCTCGCGAGCGATGGAACTCCAATGACTCGCGACCAGATGTCGCGATGTCCTTCGACAAGGGTGGCCTCGGTCTGCAACTTCCGCTCCATGCGGGCAAAGTAGATGTTGTAAGCGTTGGCAAAAAGACCCGCAGCAATTGCGAGATTCGAAAAATTCCTTGCGAGCCATTCCACAAATACCATGGGCGGATTATACCGCACCACGGCAGATGGCGCTAGAGAGCGTCGGGAATGTCCGTTTTCGCAAGGACAAGGGTCTTCCGGGGCACCTTGATGATGCGTTCGTCGGGACCGCAACTCGCGCCGAATACAAGCTGAGTGGATGCCTCGGCGGTGATATCGATTCCGATGATGGCGAAGTCGCCGTCGGCAAGTTCGAGGACGTCGGGGCAGCCGAGGCCTGAGGAAGTTTGCGCACCGTTGGCGTGCGGGTCGGGACCGAGACGACGGGTAAAAGTGAGCATGGGTCACTTGTGCCTATAGTCACATCCACAGTCAAGCGTGGGTTCGCGTAATCGAGGAGGCTGTGTCGAAGAACTCCCAACGCGAAGCAATTATCAGTCGGCTCGCCGCCTTGCTCCGAGAAGAGCGCGTGAAGCGGCAACTGTCTCTGAATGAGGTAGCGACGCGTTCTGGGTTAAGTCACACGATGGTGTCGCGAGTGGAAAAATGCGAGCGGACACCGACGATTGATACGCTGTTGCGGATTACCGAAGCAATAGAGGTTGACCTGACCGCCTTGATCTCCAAAGCGATTCGAGAAACGAGGTGATTTGGTAGCGGCTTCAACTTCTTGAGCGAAGGAGCTCTCGACTGAGTCACTAGGGTTGCGTTTCGCGCATACGAAAACTAAAAAATACCGCTTCCGTGCCCCTTGCTCTTGTCAGGACCTGTGATATCCTAGCGCGAACCTCGGAACATATGACATCGCTGTATCGCCTTTTATTTTTCACGCTAGTTTGTTCATTTCCAAATGCAAATGCTGGTGAGATCAAATTCAGAATCCGACCTGATGACACTGATTGTGATTTCGTGAGATTTTCACGCTCGGACCCATCTCCTACCTCAGACGACCGCCTAATTATAGGACGTGAGAAGACTGGAACTCGCCAATATGACCACCAATTGAGTCTTATATCGTTTCCGGCGTTGGGAGAATATCCCATTCGATTCAAGAGTGCTCATCTTTGGCTTTATATCTTTAGCAACTACAACACGGCCAAGGCCCCCGTGATCGGTTTCGCGGTTCCGCGGCATTCCTGGCAGCCTGACTGGGATTACAGTGAGAGACCCGCCGCAACTCCGATCTATGCGTTTCGGGCGCCGCAAGGTGATGGAAAATATATAGCTTATCCCGCAACGCGATTTGTAAACAACACGTTGGGTCGGAAATACGGTATAGGCATTGGAATGGCACCAAACGGGTCAGGCCCAATCCAGTTTGCCAGTCCGGCGCATGTCAACAACTGGGCACGGCCCCATATTGAGGTTCGGTGTGCCTTTCCGGATTTAAGGCTTCCATTCGACGTATCCTTTGAAGATATTCGGGATGATGGTGGACATTTCGGTCAGCACTGGGAGGGGGGGTATGATGATTCGGGTAAATACAAACTTCTCCATGTAGGAACGGACCTCCCCGCTGAGGCAGGGACCCAAATCAAAGCTATCCATGATG
>JAYUWZ010000014.1:0-10238 GCA_043753265.1 Verrucomicrobiaceae bacterium | reverse complement strand
AGTGACTTCTTCCGGCGTGGGCAGCAACCCGGTGAGATCCAGGTAAACCCGCCGACAGAGCGTCGCGCGGTCGGCCTCGGGCGAGGGGGCAATTCCCTCCTTCTCCAATTTCGACAGTACGAAAGGATCGATCCCATTGCGCGGCCACTTCCCATTTTTCACCGCGGGCGGCTCCGCTTTGGCGAGCGGGAGGAAGGACCAGTGTCCCTCGTACTCGGCACCCTGTTCGATCCACTTTTTCAAAAGCGCCACCTCCTTCTCGGTCACCCTCGGCTTTTTTGATTTTGGGGGCGGCATCAATTCATCCGTATCGTGCGTGGTGATGCGTTTGATAAGCTCGCTCGCGTCCGGCTTGCCCGGCACGATGGCCTGGTAGCCGCCGAGATCCGAGAGTGCGCCCTCCCGGGTATCCAACCGCAAATCCGCCTCGCGGTGCTTCTCGTCCGGGCCGTGGCAATAGATGCAGTTGTTGGAGAGGATGGGCCGGATGTGCTCGTTGTAGCCGACCTTTCCGGGCACAGCGGGAGCCGCCTCCACAAGGGGAAGCAACATCACGGAGAGGCCTAGGAAGGGAAGCGCACGAATCATCGGAAAGGACATGCAAGCAAATCCCGGAGCGCGCCACTTCTTATTTTGGATTTGGGACGGGATGGGGTGAAGCGCCAAGACGCCAAGGGGTGAGGGGCGGCATTGATTTAACCACGAAGGTGCGAAGCATACAAGGAGACAGTGGCTTGGCGGACTCTCATCGATGGGATGCGTTTTGGAGAGTTCGGTTTTTTGGATTATGTGCGATGGGGTATCGCCGATAATCGGGTTTTGGAATAGGCTAGGGTTGAGATACTTGCGGAGCGGGCGGGGATTATCGGCGATAAAAGCGATGGGGTGAACCGCCAAGTCGCCACGTCGCCAAGCGAGGGAACTACGAAGGCCGCGAAGGCCGCGAAGCCATACAGGAGGAACGTGGTTTGAGGGCGCGCGTCGATGGGTTGGGTTTTTAGAGGTGAGATGGTGATTGGGATTATCGGCGATGGGGTGTCGCCGATAATCGGTTTTTGGAATGAGCTGAATTTGAGGGCGTTGTGAGATGGGTTGGGATTATCGGCGATAACGGCGATCGAGCGTTGGGGGTGGTTTTTCGTCACGAGCCGGGGGTTGTTGCAGTTGTTGCGCTTGGTGCGATGGGAGGCTTTGGGGCGGCGGGGAAGGATTATGTGCGATGGGGTATCGCCGATAATCGGGTTTTGAAAACGGTTGGGTATGAGGGAATTGCGAGATGTTTTGGGATTATCGGCGATAACGGCGATCGAGCGGCGGGCACTAGCTGGACCCCCAGAGGGCACGGAGACATACAGGAGGGGCTGACTCGGGTTGTTGCGGTTGTTGCAATTAATGCGGGGGACTGCATGGACGAGATGGACAGTGTGGACTGAATGCGGTGTTCCACGTGTTCCACGTGTTCCACGTGAATGGGGTACTTTGGTTTCAATGGTGTGCCTTTCCTCCCCCTTCGTCGCTTTGTCCCCCATGTCGTAAATATTGCACAGATCGATGGGGTTTTACACCACGGAAATGAGGGCATTTTCTGTTTAATGCCTCAGTCGAGAGGGTTGGACGCGTTTTAGAGCTGTTGCCGAAAATTGTTTCCGGTTCAAAGAGTTGGAAAGCGCGTGGATGCAACCCTTTCAGGGTAGGCGCTCTCCATGGCTCGCACCCAGGGTAGCTCGTTCCTCGCAACCCTGGGCTGATTGATGCAACGCCTTCGGCGTAACATACAAACCCATGACTTCCTCATACGGAAACTACATTTGGCAACCGCTCTAGTTTTGAACCTGGGAGAGAAGTGCGCCTTTGGCGTTTGCCTTGGCATGCCCAATGGTAACTCGCGAAGAAGCGGCAGAGCCGTGGGGCTCGGAGAGCGCCATCCACCGATGATGTGCGCCTTTGGCGTTTGCCTTGGCATGCCCAATGGTAACTCGCGAGGAAACGGCAGAGCCGTGGGGCTCGGAAGAAGGAAAAGCAATCGCCACTGGGGTGGGACTTGCGCGTATTCTCAACAGGGATTAATGTCCCGGGCAACAAGGTCTTCGCTGTCGTGCTGGATAACCCCATCCGGCTCGTACGGCGGGGGCTCTTTTTGTGCCACCTGAATACCCAAACCATGCAATTGCCCCGTTCTTTCAAGCGCCGAAGCGCTGCCATCGAGCCGCTTGAAACCCGCATCGCCCCTGCGACCTTCATCGTCAATCTAGACACGGATGCACCTGACGCCAATCCGGGCGATGGAATCGCGGATACCGATCTCGTCACGCCGGGGCTGCAGACCACCCTGCGCGCCGCGATGATGGAGGCCAACGCCTTCGCGAATACGGGAGGAGTGCCAGATCTCATTTCCTTTGCGGGAATCCCAGTAGCGGGGACCTTCGTCATCCGGCCGGCCACACCGCTGCCGGTGATCACGGAAGCCGTCGTCATCGACGGTTACACCGCTGCCAATACCTCGCCGAACTCCGCGATGAACGGCACCAATGCGGTGATTCGCGTGGCGATCGATGGGTCGACGCTGAATTCCGGCAGCGGCTTTGTTCTGGGGCCACTCGGCGGCAATCCCGTCGCCACCGGTGGCAGCACCATCCGCGGCCTTGCGATCTTCGACTTTTCGCCCGGCATCAATAACTCGGGCAACGGCATCCTCATTCAGTCGAGCAACAACGTCATCGAAGGCAATTTCATCGGCACGGATGTGACGGGCTCCCTCGATCTGGGGAATGACAACTCGGGGGTATCGGTCGGAGATATCCTCGGAACGGCCACTTACGCCGACAATATCATCGGCGGGCCATCGCTCTCCGCACGCAACATCCTCTCCGGCGGCAGCGTCGGCATTTCGGTATGGTCGAGTTCGACAGGGACAGTGATTCAGGGCAACCTCATCGGTACGGACGCGACGGGAAATCTTTCCATCCCCAATGAAAACGTCGCGGTAAGCATCATAGGCACCAACACCCTCGTGGGCGGCACGGGTCCCACGATGGGCAACGTCATCAGCGGCAACAACAGCACCGGCGTGGGCGTGGGCTCCACCTCCGGCCCCACCACCATTCAGGGAAACATCATCGGCCTCAATGCAGCCGGGACGGCTCCCCTGCCCAACGAAAATTCGGGCATCCGCCTGGACAACAGTTCCTCCTTCATTTTGATCGGCGGAACGCTGGCAGGGGCACGCAATATCATCTCCGGCAACTTGGGGCCGGGCATTGAGATTGGCAGCAGTGTGGGCGACGGCCCCGCCAACAACGTGACGGTACACGGAAACCGGATCGGCACCGACCTCACGGGCAGTATCGCCCTGGGAAATGAAGGCGACGGCATCGCGGTGTTTGGCAGCGTGGGATCGAGCATCGGCGGAGACCTTGCCGGGCAGTCCAACACCATCGCCTTCAACAAGGGTGCAGGCGTTTCGCTCAGGAACTTCGTGGGAGGCACGAGCGTCTTGATCTCGGGAAACTCATTTCAACGGAATGGCGGGCTCGCCATCGACCTCAAAAGTGACGAGGAAAATTTCTTCGGGGTCACCGCAAACGACCCCAACGACGCGGATCCCGGGCCCAACGGCCTGTTGAACTCCCCGAGCATCGACTCCGCAATAAACACGGGAACCAGCATCTCGCTAGGGGCCTCCGTTCTCACCCAGCCCCTGACCAATTACTTCTTGGAATTTTACGCCATGGCACCGAGCCAGGTGGACGCCAGCGGGCGTGGTGAGGGATTTGTTTTTCTCGGCAGGGAGATGGTGACGACCGATGCCGCCGGTTTCGCCAGCACCACTTTCAACGGGAACAACGCACTCCCTGCGGATACCTATTTCTCCGCCATCCTCATCGATGCCGGGAGTGGCGATACCTCCGAATTTTCCATCGCCTCCGGTCCGGCGCCTGCGGCCTACACGTGGACCGGCGCGCAGTCGACCGATTGGTTCAACCCGCTGAACTGGTCGCCAAACGGCGTTCCCAGCGTGTTTGACTCGGTTACCTATGGCGGGGGCGGGAACAACAACATCCAGCTTATCGGTCAGGCAGTGGTGGCGTCCTTCGACCACACTGGCGGCTCTTTCAACGGCGCTGGCGAACTGATTGTGACGGGCTCGTTCACATGGTCGGGCGGGGTACACAATGGCCCCACCCTCACACTCACAGACACCGCAAACGCGACGCTCATCGGGGGCTCGCCACTCACGTGGTCGTCGGGCGTGCTGGATTCCTATGGCCTGCTGACCGTGGGGGGCAGCGGCCTCTCGTTTAACAGCGGCACATTTAATAATAACGCGGGGGGATTCCTCACGCTCAACGCGAACATTTTCGATGAGAACGGAAACGGCACCCCTTCCGCATTCAATAACTTCGATGCAAAGGTCGAGAAACTCGGCGGTGGGAGCTTTGGCATCAATACCACCACCGTTACGAATACGGGGGAAATTGAATCCAGGGGAGGCACGCTCACGTTCAGCGCGTACAGCCAGCTCAATGGCGCGCTCCGCCTCCTGGGTGGCGGCGTTTCCAGCGCCACGCCCATCGACCTGACGGCAGGCAATATCGAGGGATCCGGCACCATCAACGGCGACGTGGTAAACGACGGGGGCTTCATCGTTCCCGGCACATTTGAGACCATCGGCCAGATCACCATTAACGGCGACTATACGCAGACCGGTTCCGGCATCCTTGCCGTGGAAATCGGGGGGACTTCGCCGGGCATCAACTACGACCAATTGATCGTGACTGGCAACGCGACGCTCGCGGGCGAGTTGAATGTGACGTTTGAGGCCGGCTTTGTCGCAGCCCTGAACGATACCTTCATCCTCGTAAACGCAGGCACGCGCACGAATACCTTCAACTTCATCATCGGCGAGGGGGCGCTCACCCCCAACTACACCACCACAGAGGTGCAACTGGTGCGCAACGGCGTGCTCTACACCTGGGATGCCGGCGGGGCTGGCGACACAAGCTGGAGCAACATGCTGAACTGGTCGCCGGATGGAATCCCCGGCGCGGGCGACGTGGCAGTGCTGGACACGGCAGCCACCATCACCATCAGCGCGGGCAATATCACCGTGGGCGATTTCATCCAAGCGGCGGGTGTGCTCACGGGCACCTCGAATCTCACCACGGTGGGCAGCTTTCAGTGGAGCGGAGGCACGCAGAGCGGCTCGGGACTCACCATCACGGGCACGGAGTCGAGCACCCTCATCATAGGGGTGACTAGCAAGACGCTCGATGCGCGTACCCTTCGGGTGCAGGGCACGGGTGTCTCCACGGGCACAGGCCCCGTGACGCTCACAAACAACGGGCTTTTTCAGATCACCGGCAACTATGACCTTCAGACCAACACGCCCTTTGCCTCGGCCGGCGCTGGCGGAACAGTGCGTGTGAACTCCGAGGGCGTCCTGATCAAGAGCATGCCTGGCAACCTGGACCTGCCTGTGGGGGTCGCTTTCAATCTGAACGGGACGCTCCGCCTGACTGCGGGCAGCATGGCTGTTCTCGGGACGGGCTCGGCGGATAATGGGGTCGTGGAAGTGCTGCCGGACACGGAGTTTTTCCTCAGCCCGGCATCCCCCTTCGCCGTCACCAATCTGTTCACCATCCGGGGCGGTGGCGATTTCTCCTTCATCAGCGGCACGATCCAGGCGACCGATGCATCGTTCGACCTCATGCCGAACACGAACTTCAACTTCGCGGGCGGCACCCTGAACTCGGTCTCCAGCACGAACATGGTTGTGGCGGGAACGTTCAACTGGACCGGCGGCAGCCTGACGGGGCAGGGCATCCTGGAAGTATTCAGTGCGATGGCCATCTCCGGCTCCGCAAGCAAGACGCTGGAGTGGGGCACCTTCTTGATGCCCGACTCGCAGACGAACTGGGAGGGCTCGGGAAACACCCTCGTGCGCTCCGGCGGCTCCGTCACCGTGAGCGGCGCAGTGACGCTCATCGGGGACTTCAGCATTGTGGATGACGACAACCTGGCAGGCCCGCTGGTGGTAATGCCCACCGGAACACTGATTAAGCAGGGCGCAGGAACGGTGGTAGTGGGACTCCCCACGAGCAATATGGGCTCCGTGGAGGCAATCATCGGTGGCAACCTAAGCTTCTCATCCACCTACGTGCAGGAGAGCGGAAAGATGGGCATGGATGCCACCTCGACCCTCCACACCAACTCGATATTCGTGGTGAATGGAGGACTCGTTTACGGGGAGGGCGTCCTTTCCGGCTCGCTGACCAATAGTCTCGGCTTCATTGCGCCCGGCCCGGCAGATGGCGGCATCGGGGTGCTCCAGCTCACGGGCGACTATTTCCACATAAGCAACTCCACGGTGGTCATCGAGATCGCCGGCACCAGCCCCGGGACTACTTACGATGTATTCCAGGTCTTTGGCGAAGCCGATCTGGATGGTGGCACGCTGGTCCTGAATCCAAGGGATGGCTTCATTCCGGATCCCGGAGACTTCTTCACCGTGATGCCGACGGGCCTGCGGACGGGCAGCTTTGGCAATACCGTGAACAACATCCCGGTCACCATGGACACGATCTATGTGGGCAATAATGTCCGGGTGGCTCGCACCACGAGTACCTTTACGTGGGATGGCTCCGAGAGCACCGATTGGTTCAACCCCGAGAACTGGTCGCCAGTCGGGGTGCCGGGCGCGGGCGACACGGCCATTTTCGACGGTACGACGGCCATCGATCTCACCGCAAACGCCACCGTGGGCACCTTTGTTTGGAATTCCGGCACCCTCCGCGGGGTGAACGACAGCTCGCTGGCCGTGCAAACGACCCTGAACTGGTCGAGCGGGCGGCTGGACGCCCATCTCCGCACGGAGCCCGGGTCGGACAACAACTTCCTGAGCGCGGGAATCAAGGAAGTCCATGGCGGGAGCAGCCTGGCGTTGTTTGAGAATCTCGGCACCCTCAACTGGGCGAGCACGGGAGACTTCCAATTGCACGACGGCGCGGATTTCGCGAACCGGGACACGGGGGTCATCACGGTCAGCGGAAACGTACAGCTCCTGCAGTTTGGGGCCGGGGACTCTGCGTTCACCAACGAGGGCACCTTTACGAAAATCGCCGGGCTCGGCACCACCTTGATCGCGCCGGATACCCTCACGAACTCTGGGACGTTCAGCGTGCTCACCGGCACACTGGCATTTTCCGCATCGAGCCAGTTCAGCGGGATGGGCAATAACGAGCTGAATGCGGGGCCCGACGGCACGATCACCATCGGGGGCGATGCGAGCTTCACCGGCACGGACTTCAGCGGCGATGGCCCCAAGATTTTCAACGGCGGCACCATCACGCTCAATAGCGAGCTCACCAGCACCAACCTCACCATCGGTGGCTCCCTATGGACCGGCAACAGCCTGATCAGCGGCAGCGTGCTGTGGACTGCGGGCGTGATGAATGGCACGGTCAACATGGAGACTGGGAGTTCCCTCACCATCTCGGGCGCGGGCACCAAGACGGTGGACACGGGCAACCTCATCATCCGGGGTACCGCGACCTTTGAAGGCGCGGGTGCGCTGGAGGTCAACAACGGGGCGGATCTCATGGTCGCGCCCAGCGGCACATTCACGAGCAACACCAGCGCGGCCATTCACCAAGTCGTGGGAAGCACCTCCGTTTTCCAAAACGAAGGCACCTTCATCAAGGCCAGCGGGCTTGGTACGACGAACATGAGTTTTGGGAGCTTCACGAATCTCGGCGTATTTGAGGTGAGGTCGGGCATCCTCCTACTGTCCACTTTCACGCAGATCGACGGGTCGACAGAGCTGGCAGGTGGCGGCATCGGAGGAAACATCACCATGGCCTTCCAGGGCGGCGTGCTCAGTGGCTCGGGGGTGATCGAGGCCACCGTAAACAACTCCAGTGCGGACATCCGGCCCGGCGCGCCCAATGCGGTGGGAGCCCTCTCCATCCTGGGCAACTATATACAGGGTGAGGGAGCCGCGCTCTTTGTGGATCTCGAGGGTGCCAGCCCGGGCGAGTTTGACGTGCTGTCCGTCTCGGGCAGCGCCACTCTGGAGGGTAGTCTGAGTGCCACGCTCGGCGCGGGCTTCAATCCGCCCCCGGGGAGCACCTTCCTCGTGCTCAATGCCACCAGCCCCATCGGTACATTCACTGGTGGCGAGCTGCCGTTCGGCATGGGTATTTCTTACGATGCCGCGGGCGTCACGCTTTTCGCGGCACCGGATCAGTTCATCGTCAACACCACCGCGGCTATCGTGGATGGGAATGACGCGTTCACTTCGCTGCGCGAGGCGATTGAAGCGGCGAATTCCAATCCTGGGAGGGATTTCATCACTTTCAATATCCCGGGGAGCGGGCTGCACACGATTCAGCCCACGAGCGCGCTGCCGACAATCACCGAGATGATCACCATCGACGGCTATTCGCAGCCAGGTGCGGCGGAGAACAACCAGTTTGACGCCACGAACGCGGTCCTGCTTATCGAAATCAACGGCGCACTAGCGGGGACCGCCGACGGCCTGGTGATAGAAGACATCCAGAGCAGAATCTCGGGGCTGGTGATCAATGGATTCAGCGGCAGCGGGGTCGTGCTAAACGGCGGGAGCCAGCATCTCCTGGAAGGCAACTACATCGGCACCAATGCCACAGGCACCGCAGCGGTGCCCAATGGTGGCAGCGGCATTTTGATCCAGAACTCCGCGGACAATGTGATCGGCACTGCAAGCCCGCAGAGCGCCAACCTCATCTCCGGAAATGCGGGAGACGGAATCAAAATCGCAGCCAGCTCAGCAAGCAATACCGTGTGGGGCAATTACATCGGCGTCAACGCTGCCAGCAAGACTGCCATCGGCAACGGGCTTTCGGGCGTGTTCATTTCCGACGCCCCCGACAACAACATCGGCGGTCCCAACGAGGAAACGCTCGAGCGCAATGTGATCTCGGGCAACGGCGAATTTGGCGTGCTCATCGCGGGCTCCAGTGCGACGGGGAATTTTGTGGAAGGCAACATGATAGGAGCGGACGCGCGCGGGGAATCTGCACTAGGCAACGGCCTGGCGGGCGTGCGCCTCCAAGATGGGGCCTCAGGCAACACCATCGGCGGAGGGGAAGGTGCCAGCAATGTGATTGGAGCGAACGTTAATGGCGTGGAAATCTCAGGTCTCGGCACGGATGGAAACACTGTGGTGGGCAACCTCATCGGCATCGGTTTTACAGATCACCTCATCGCGAATGCGGGAAGCGGCGTGGTCATTAGCGATAGCGCGCAGGGTAACATCGTCGGCAGCGCCCTCCCCTCGCTGCGCAATTCCATTGCCAATAACTCCCTGCACGGGATTGTGATCAGTGGCTCGGCAACCACGGGTAATTCCGTGCTCGGAAACTACATCGGAACCAATGTCACTGGCACGGCGATCGTTGCCAACGGGGGCTATGGCGTAACCATCTCCGGCACAGCGGGTGGAAATAGCGTCGGCAGTCTGCTCAGCGGCTCCGGCAACCTCATTTCGGGCAATGTCCTCGGGGGCATTTTCATCGATGGGGCGGATGGCAACAGCATCCTGAACAATCGCATTGGTACCGATGCGCTGGGCACGCAATCGCTGGGCAATAACGGATCGGGTATCGTGATTAGTTCCTCGAACCAGACCTCCGTGGGAGGCACCTCGCCCGGCGGGGGAAACATCATTGCCTTCAACGGGGTGGACGGCATTCGGGTGACTGGCGCCTCACTCGGGAATCTTTTCCTGGGCAACTCCATTTTTAGCAATGCGGGGCTGGGCATCGATTTGAATGGTGATGGATTTACGGAGAACGATCTCGCGGATGCCGATGGCGGTCCCAACGACCGCATCAATTTCCCGAACTTCACCGCCGCCTACACGGGCGTCACGGGAGTGGCGGACATCGATGGGTCGATTTTCACCACGATCAACACGCTCCTGCGCATCGAGTTCTTCGCCGGCACCGAGCAGGACGCGAACGGCGTGGCGCAGGGGCGCCGCTTCCTGGGCTTTGTTGATGCCACGTCGGATGGATTGGGAAATGCCTTCTACACCACGACGGTGACCGGGCTGGCGTTCAATGAGTTCATCACCGCCACGGCCACGGAACTGGCGGGCGCGGGGACCTCGGAATTCTCCCGCGCTTTTGCCACCCCGCTTGCCGCGCCGGTGGAGGTGGATCTCCCCGATCCCTTTACGTTTGTGGATGCCAGCGGCG
>JAYUWZ010000013.1:0-2213 GCA_043753265.1 Verrucomicrobiaceae bacterium | reverse complement strand
CGAACTCTCCATTCAATGAAAATCCTCATCGCAGAAGACGACCCGGTCTCCGCAAAAATTCTCCAATTTACTTTAGAAAACGCGGGGCATCTCGCCATCGTGACCTCCAATGGCAGGGCGGCCTGGGATCAATTCGACCGCGAGCCGGTGCGCGTGATCGTAAGCGATTGGATGATGCCCGAGATGGACGGAATCGAGCTCTGCGCCAAGGTGCGCGCACGCCCGAAAACCGACTACACTTACTTCATCCTGCTCACCGCCATTCACACCGGGCGCGAAAACCTGCGCAAGGCAATGGACGCGGGAGTGGACGACTTCCTGACCAAACCCCTCGACCGCGAAGGCGTCATGATGCGCCTGCGCGTGGCGGAGCGGATCATCGAGTTTACCCAGCAGATCCGCCAGTTGAAGGAGCTCATCCCCATCTGCATGTACTGCAAGAAAGTGCGGGACGATTCCAACTACTGGCAGGCCGTGGAAAGCTACATCGCCCACCACACCGGCAGCAATTTCAGCCACGGCATCTGCCCCGATTGCTTCGAGAAGCACGTGCGGATGCTACCCTCGGAGAGTGATCTCTCGCGGGGATAGAGCGACGTTGAGACGTTGAGACGTTGAGACGGAAGCGCGGATGACGAAAGGAGCGGCACGAATTTGGAACATTCGTACCAACCCACTGTCCTTTCACCTCTCCACGTCTCACTTCTCACGTCGTCCGAACGCCCTGTAGCGTTGCCGGGAAATCCATGCTACAATCATGTGACACAATGCTCCGCGTGAATGTGACAACGTCACACTTGCCGCTCACCGGGGCCGCCAACAGAGTAGCAGTAGGTTTCCAAATGACAAAACCCAACAGCAAAAAGGTCCTGGTCGCAGACGACGAGGCAGACGTATTGACCCTGGTTTGCAACAACCTGAAATCCGCAGGCTTCATCCCCTTGCAAGCGGAAGACGGCACCACTGCCCTTGAAAAGGCGCGCTCCGAGCTGCCCGCACTCATCGTACTCGACCTCATGCTCCCCGGCATGTCAGGCTTGGAGGTGTGCAAGGCGCTCAAGTCCGAGCCCACCACCAAGGCCATTCCCATCGTGATGCTCACGGCGAAGGCGGAAGAGGTGGATCGCATTCTCGGCTTTGAACTTGGTGCCGACGACTACATCACCAAGCCTTTCAGCCCGCGTGAGCTCACCCTGCGCGTGCAGAGCGTGCTGCGGCGAGCCGCGGGCCAGCCCGAAAAAGCCGAGGTGCTGAAGCTCGGCGAGATCGTCGTCGACCGCACCCGCCACGTGGTCGCCGTAAAGGGCAAGGCCCTCGACCTCACTGCCACGGAATTCAAGCTCCTCACCACGCTCATGGAGCGCCGCGGCCGCGTGCAAAGCCGCGATGTGCTGCTCAACGACGTATGGGGCTACGAGAGCGTCATCGACACCCGCACCGTGGATACCCACGTGCGCCGTCTCCGCGAAAAACTCGGCAAAGCCTCCGATTCCATCGAAACCATCCGCGGCTTTGGTTACCGGATGATGGACGTTGGTTGATTTTTTGGCGGGCGCGCGTCGCCTGCCCCGGCTATACTTCACGTCATGGCTTGGCTATTTGGCATCCTCTTGGGTCTTGTGCTGCTCGCGTGGTTCTTTCGCGAGCGAAGCATCCACAAAAGCGCGGTCATCATCGACACGCTGCTGAATGATGTCGCGCATGGTCGCGAGCCGCTCCCTGCCCGCATCGATGGCCTCTTCTCGCGAGTGGCCCAGCACGCCCGGCAGGCGGGCAATGAGTTGAACCATCTCCGCCAGCAGCGCCAGCTCGCGGAGGCCAATCTCCATATCATCCTTTCCTCCATGGGCGAGGCCGTGCTCGTCGTGGATAGCAAGCGCACCCTGCGCCTCGTGAACCCCGCAGCCCGCAAGATGTTCGATCTGCCCTCCGATACCTTCGGAGTGCACGTCCTGAACTCCCTGCGCGAACCGGTAATCGACGAAATGATCACCCTCGCAATGAGTTCCGGGGACGCCGAGGAGCGCGACTTGGAACTCAGCTCCCGCAAGCCCCCCCTCACCCTCTCAGCCCGGGTCACCCCCATGCGCGATGCCGCAGGCGAGGCCGGTGCGCTGGCGATGTTCCGCGACGTCACCCGCCTCACCCGCCTCGAAAAGGTGCGGAGCGAGTTCGTCGCCAACGTTTCCCACGAGCTGCGCACCCCCCTCGCG
>JAYUWZ010000012.1:0-2215 GCA_043753265.1 Verrucomicrobiaceae bacterium | reverse complement strand
AGAGATTCTGAACAAACTCGACGGTCTCGCCTGACCCATCGCGAAAAAGCATTCAAACCGCCGCTTTCGCATGGAAGCGGCGGTTTTCTTTTTGCCCTTAACACCTGCCTGCCCTAAAAAATCTCATTTCCTATGTTTCAAGGTACTTTCACAGCGCTCGTCACTCCATTCCGCGACGGGCGCGTTGACGAAGCCGCATTCACATCCCTCGTCGAAGCTCAAGTCGCGGGAGGTGTCGCGGGCATCGTCCCCGTGGGCACCACCGGTGAATCCCCCACTCTCGACCACGACGAGCATCTGCGCGTCATCGAACTCGCCGTGCAATGTGCACGGGGCCGAGTGAAGGTCATGGCAGGCACCGGCTCCAACGCCACCACGGAGGCCATTGAATACACCCGCGCAGCCGAGGAACTCGGCGCCGACGCCGCGCTCATCGTCGCGCCTTACTACAACAAGCCCACGCAGGAAGGCCTCTACCGCCACTACAAGGCAATCTCGGAAAACACCAGGCTGCCCATCATGCTCTACAGCATTCCAGGCCGCTGCGGTGTGGAGATCGCCGTGGACACCTGTGCCCGCCTTGCCGAAAACTGCTCCAACATCGTAGCAATCAAGGAGGCAGGCGGAAAGGTCGAGCGTGTGACAGCCCTCAAGAAGGTGCTCCCGGCAGCCTTCAATATTCTCTCGGGCGACGATGGCCTCACCATCTCCTTCATGAAGGAAGGTGCATCCGGCGTGGTCAGCGTGGCCTCCAACATCATCCCCGCGGAAGTGAGCCAGCTCACCGCCGCAGGACTCGCAGGCGATTGGGCCAAGGCCCAGGCCCTCCACGACCGCCTCATGGAACTCTTCACCAACCTTTTCATCGAGAGCAATCCCACACCCATCAAGCAAGCCCTCGCCTGGCAGGGCCGCATGACCGCCGACGTCCGCCTGCCGCTCTGCGAAATGCAAAGCGCCTCGCAAGACAAGCTCCGCGCGACGCTCAAGGCGCTGGATTTGCTGCCGTAGTCCAGCCCGCGCGCCCGCCTCGTGAGAAGTAGAGACATGGAGATGTGAGACGAGAATAGCCGCCGTTCGCCCACCTTTCTCTCCTCGCTCCTGCATATGGAATTTTAAAAATCGCAATCGAAGCCGACCACGTCTCAACTTCTCCACCTCTCACTTCTCACGTTGTTAAAAAATGCCTCTCTCTCTTCACATCAACGGCTCCCGCGGTCGCATGGGCGTCGCGCTCGTCACCTGCGCGGCAGAGTTTCCTGAAGTCACCGTCGGCGCGGAAACCGATGCCGGCGACAACTTCGAGCAAGCCCTCGCCAAGTGCGATGCCTGCATCGACTTCAGCCATCACTCCGCGCTGGAAAAAGTGCTCGCAGCCTGCGTCGCCGGAAAGAAGACACTCGTTATCGGCACCACCGGAATCAGTGATGCCGGTGTCGCCATGATCCGCGAGGCGGCAAAGCAAACGCCGATCGTCTACTCCGGCAACTACTCCACTGGCGTGAACACGCTGCTCTGGCTCACCCGCAAGGCCGCCGAAATCCTCGGGCCTTCCTTCGACCTTGAGGTGCTGGAAACCCATCACCGCATGAAGAAAGACGCACCCAGCGGCACCGCCAAGATGCTCGCCGAGACCCTCGCAGAGGTGCGCAAACTCCAATACAACGAAGACGTCCGTCACGGGCGCTTCGGCGACGTGGGCGCGCGCACCCAGGGCGAAATCGGCATGCATGCCATTCGCGGCGGCGACGTGGTCGGCGACCACACCGTCATCTTCGCCGCACTCGGCGAACGCGTGGAGCTCACCCACAAGGCCAGCAGCCGCGAAATCTTCGCGCGCGGCGCCATCCGCGCAGCCATCTGGGCCCACGGCAAACCCGCCGGCCTCTACGACATGCGCGACGTGCTGGGGCTGAAGTAGCGGCACCACACCACCCATGCGCGCAGGCATCGCTCTCGGCTCCAATCTCGGTGATCGTCTTGCCAATCTTCGTGCGGGGAGTGAAGCGGTGCTACGGCTTCCAGGCATCTCTGGCACTGCCGCCAGTTCGCATGTCTACGAAACCGAACCCGTGGGCACGGGCCCGGATGCGGGGCGATTTCTCAATGCAGTCATCGATGTCGAATTCGCCGGCCAGCCCATTGCACTGCTCGACAGCCTTCAGGGCATCGAGGCCGCGATGGGCCGCCCCTCCAAGCGTCCGCGCAACGCCCC
>JAYUWZ010000011.1:0-4891 GCA_043753265.1 Verrucomicrobiaceae bacterium | reverse complement strand
GTGCCTTGAAGCCGCCGTTTGCGAGCTTGCCGACGTCGGCCCCCTGGTTGGCCGGGGTTGCCGTGGGCACCACCGCGCGGGGCACGGTGCGCTTGGCGGGACCGGTCTCGCCGTCCTTGGGCCACTTCGGCGGATTGGTGGGATCGGGGTTGGAGGGGAAGGTCCAGTTATCATCGGCCCAAGTTTCCCACAGCGCATTGTTGGAGGTGAGTTTCGGATTCCCTGCAATCGGCACCTGCTTCTTCGCCTGCTGGTTGACCTTTGCAAAAAGCGTCCACGCAAACTTATCGGGATATGCGGCGGGCAATGCCTGGGCCGTGCCCGGTGTGTCATCGTGCGGAACCACAGCCCCAGACGGGACGACGGGACCGGATGGAAATGGCGGCGGCGGTGGCGGTGCTGCGTGGGATCCTGCGACGAGGGCGCAGGCAGCCGCGATGGCTTGGAATGAATACGGGGTTGTTTTCATGGAATTTCGAGTGCGGTTTCTGGTGGGTGGAAACGCCCATTTTCTAGGACCGAGTAAGGACCATCTGGAGGGAATCGCCACGAGGGGAGGCTGAGTTTCCAGCGGTTAAAAGTCAATGTCAGAATTGTCATTATTTGTATATATTCACGCTTCCTTCGCCGCATGGCTTGGTTCGATTCGACACGAGCACGCCGCCCTGTAGAGTCTCCGCTTTCCCGTGAAGATCCTCATTTGCGCGCTCACAGCCCTGACTCCCATCGTGTCCCTCGCGGAAGATTCCGCGAAACAGCCCCCCCGCGCGGAGTCTACCATCCCGGGCTTGGATGCGGATGATGAATTTCTGCCCGTGAAAGAGTTACTCGATCGCCTGCGGGTCTTTGCCAAGGATCCCAGTAGAAAGGTGAAGGACGAAGAGCCGACGTTCGCGGAACTGCTGGATCAGATCATTGAGGATGACCGGGAACTCGAAAACTCGATCTATGTCCTGAAGGCCCTGCCCATTCTTCGGCAGATGTTCGATGAGAGGCTGTCTGCTGCGGTCATTTCCGAGGATGCGCAGGACGAGGGCGTAAAGATACTGCGCGTGCTGCTTGCCTACAATGAGGAGCCCGACCTTGTGCGTTTTGAAAAAGCACTCAAGCAGGCCTTTGCGCCCAAGTCGTTCGAATGGCAGGACATTTTTGAGTTGTTCCACAATGAGAATGGGAATGCCCCGAAACTCATCGCTCTGTTTCAAAAAAACTTTCCCTCTGAGCCCCTCGCGAAGCATGCGTTGCGTGGCTTCAATTCGATGCTGATCGACGGTAACTTGAAAAGGCATCCTTTCAACAATGCCGCTGGCATAGAGCAACTGCGCAAGTGGATGGCGGATACCGATGACTCTCCATTCAACGCAACCGTGGCGTGCGCGTTCCTGCCTGATGCCCCGAGGAAGGAATTGCTGGCGCTGGCAAAGAAGCACGCAGATGTAGAGGTGCGGCTGGAGGCTGCCTGGGCCGCCGGCAAGGGTGGCGACGACGAAGGCATCGAAGCACTGGCTGTGTTCGCAAAAGACATCAAGACGAGCACCAAGGCCTGCGCCTACCTCGACGAACTTGCGCGCAAGGATGCGATTCCCAAGGAGGCGCTGGAGCCGGAGTTTACGGCGAAGGCAGCGGTTTCCTCCTGGTTCGCGCACCCTTCGGAAATGGGGCGGCACCCCGAAGAGCTAATCATTGTCGACAACCGCGAACTTGCCTGGCCTCCGACGGCGGACAAACGGCGGCTGTGGGTGGTGAAGTGCGTCTTCAAGGCCCAGAAACCCGAGGACAAGGAGGAGGTACACATTGGCGTGACCGGCTCCTCGACGTTCTGTCTTTTCGAGCGGACGAGCGCGACGATGACTCCGGAGCAGATTCTTCTCATCCACTGCCAGTGGGAGATGGAAAGGGAGGAAGATGATGAGAAGAAAGTGACGTTTGAGCAGGCGCTTGAGGCTTTGAAAAAGGCCAACCCAGGGATATTCGACAAGGTCGCCATTCCTGAGTTTCCGAAGGAGGCAAAGCCACTCCCCACACCGGCGAAAGAGAGTGAAAAAAAGGAGTAACCGAGTTCAAAGCGCAGGAACCCCCGCGTCATCGTGATTGAAGCGAGTGATACAGCCGACTTCTCCGCCAGTGCGAACTATGAGTATGAAATCAAGCACCACCGACAAAGTTGAAGGAGCAGCTCGTCAGTTGAAAGGGAAGGCAAAAGAGGTCGCAGGACGAATAATTGGGGATCCGAACCTGGAGGATCGTGGAACGGTGGAAAAGACAGCAGGCAAGGTGCAACGAAAGGTCGGAGACATTAAAAAGGTTTTTGGCAAGTAGGGTCAGGAAACTCCCGTTGAAGAGTAGGCTGAAACCTCGGCTCTTGATCTGCACAAGAGCCGTGCGAAAACAAATTCCTAATGCCGGTGCGGCTTCAATAATGAATGCCTAACGCGAGCACCCAGCCGCCACAATAATAAGCTGATTACTTTGCTGCTGCAGCACCGGAGACTGGGACGGGGATCCATTCCTTAATTACCTTGGCATCGGGGACGGAGAGCAGGCGGACTTTGCCGTCCTCGCCGGCGACTGCGAGAGCGGTGCCATCGGGCTTGTAACAGAGCGCGTAAATGCCCCCTTCCAGCGTGATGCTGCCGAGCAGCTTGGTCTCGCTGTGGTAGTGATCCTCCAGCTTTTTTTTGTCCTCGGCGGAACGGGAGCCGAAGTCCTTGCCTTCGATGGCTACGAACTCCTGTGGCATCTCGGTGTTGAAGTCGTAGTTGTAGAAATTCACCTGGCCCTTGCCGTCGAGCGAGGAACCGGCGGCGAAGCTTTTGCCATCGGGCGCGAAGTCCATCGCGTAGATGCGGCCCTCCATTACAGGCCACTTGCGAATGCACAGGGCGTTGTCGCCGATCTTGCGCTGCACCTTGCGCACGGTGCGATAGGCCTGGGGCACACCATCGCTGCCGCCCACGAGGAATTCATCGCGCTGCGGGTGGCGTGAGACAGCCTGCAGGCCTCCGCGCAGGGCACCGGGGGTGATGCTGCTGATGTTGTCGATGAAGCGCTGACTGGGGACTTCCGTAAGCTTTGTGGTCATGTCGCGACCCACGCTCACGAGTTGGTCGCCCTTGTGAGTGAAAGCGGTGCCGAGCACCCAGTCTTCGTGGGAGCTTTGTTGCAGCACCATTTTTCCCGACTCGGCCTCCACCGCTCGCACGCTTTTGTCCGGTGAGCCGAAGCTCACCAGCTTTCCATCCAGTGACCAGCTTACGCCATAGATGGTGTCGAAGCCATATGGCACACTCTGGTGGAGCTTTCGTTTCTCGACGTCCCAGATTTGGAGTTCGCCCATCTGCGCAGGACGGCCTGCGGCTGCGGCCAGGCGCTTGCCATCCGGTGAAAATGCGATGCTTTGCACGCGTTCGCTCAGGCCCACGAGACGGGCGACGAGTTCCGAGCCATCGGCCTTCCAGAGCAGCACCTCGTGAAAACCCGCCACGGCGAGCAGGGAGCCATCTGGCGAGAAATCCAGGGAGGTGACTACCGGTGCGCGCGAATAGACGGGCGGATGCGCGGCATCGAAACGCTGGCGGGCATTGGGCGGCGTGTCGTCCATCGCCCCCTCGGCGACCCAGCGGGCGATGAGAGCGATTTCCTTTTCGTGCAACGGCGCCTTCTTTGGCGGCATTTCCGCCGCACCGTCCTTCGGGGTGATTTGTGCGATCAGGTGAGACTCGGCTGGTTTGCCGGGGATGATCGCTTTCTTGCTGGCTTCCTTCGCGTCATCGCCACCCTCGATAAGGCGGGCAAAATCGGTCATGACGTAGCCGCCCTTGGATTTCGCAGGCTGGTGGCAGCCCTGGCAGTTTGCCTGCAAAATCGGGCGCACCTTTTTGAAATAGCTCACCGGCACATTGGGGTCCTCCTTTTCCGCGGCAAGAAGCGGAGAGGTGGCGGCGGCGCAAAGCGCGAGGAGTTGAACAGGGCGAAACAGCATACGCTAATCAAACCTCCGGCAGGGCAGTAGCTTTGGGGAATGTGGTTTAGGCGAAACACATTGAGCGAGGTTGAGAACCTCGCCTACTTTATTCCTCGGGATTCTCCCACGAGCCGCCACGATCCTTGATCATTTTTTCGACAGTGGCCACGTCCTCATATGCGAGATGCTTGCGCTGGTATTTGTTCCAAAGAATGAGGCGCAGTTCGATGAGGTCCTCCAACTCCGGCGTGTCGTAGTAGGTCCACGATGGATCGTTCTTGAGCTTTGCCTGGATGCGCCAGTTGCCCCCGAATTTCTCGGCGCGGACCTCGCGCTTTTCTCCCTCGGCGGTTTTGTGTTTCCATGCGTGGACGTTTCTCATGCGTCCGCCATCAAAACACGGCGGAGGGGATGTGAAAACATCCATCGTGAAAGTTCTGAGGAAAGGGATCCGTCCAACAGAAGTCAGGCGCATGTGTGGGACGTGTCGGTGAGGGATCACATCCTCAAGGAGGTGCGAACCTATTGTATGCAGGACTTTTTCCCAAGTCCCCGCTTGTCGGTATTTGAGATTTTACTACTATCCATCCCAGTGGATTGGAAACGCTTCTGAAACCATTGCGTTTCCGCCAGCCAGCTTGCACAGCCCAATGCCGCAACGACTCCTGAACGCCATCGCGCCCGGAACGCGCCTCCGAATCATCAATGCTTTGAAGCGCACCCAAGGGCTCACTGTAAAGGATTTAGCCGAAAAACTCGGCATGTCCTACATGGGTGTGAAGGACGTGAGCATGGACCTCCAGCGCCGCGGATTGCTGGAGGCGTGGCGCGAGCCCAGGCCCGAAAATACAGTCGGACGGCCCAAGCTCGTGTACCGCCTCACCGCCCGCGCCCACGACTTGTATCCCATCGCCAGCAACCCCCTCA
>JAYUWZ010000010.1:0-4898 GCA_043753265.1 Verrucomicrobiaceae bacterium | reverse complement strand
GTCTGCCGAAGCTGCTCGTGCTCGTCAGTCGAGAGAGCAATAATGAGAGCCGGTGTGGATTCGGTCATGGGCTGGTAATCGCATGCGATAAAGCGAGAATCGTGCCGTGGTGCAAATTACGGCGCGTAACAAGGTGTTTTGGAGTGGAAAATATGGGTGTGGAAGGATGTGTTTTCCCCATTACCCCAGTGCGGGCGTGAACGCAACGGGCGGACTTACTTTCATCCATGCCGCAAGACCCCGTGTGTTCCAGCTTCCCTGTGGTGCGGGTGGCTGCGTAAAAGGAGGTGCCGATGATTACCGTTCGCATTGAAAATCTCACCAAGCGCTTCGGAGAAGCCACCGCGCTGCACGGGCTGAATCTCACGATAGGGGCGGGGGAGGTCTTTTTTCTGCTTGGACCCAGCGGCTGCGGCAAGACGACGCTGCTGCGGAGCATCGCGGGTTTTTACATCCCGGAATCGGGGCGGATATTATTTGGCGACGAGGATGTGACCAAGCTGCCGCCGCATGAGCGCAACACGGGCATGATGTTTCAAAGTTACGCGTTGTGGCCGCACATGACGGTGGCGCAGAATGTGGCATTTGGACTGGAGGAGCGCCGCGTGGCGAAACCGGAGATCGCCAAGCGCGTGGAGGCGGCGCTCGAATCCGTGAAGATGGGACCCTACGCGGCGCGAAAGATCAACCAGCTCTCCGGCGGCCAGCAGCAGCGAGTGGCACTGGCGCGCGCGATGGTCATCCGGCCCCGCTGCCTGCTGCTCGATGAGCCGCTTTCCAATCTCGATACCAAGCTGCGCATCGAGATGCGCGGAGAGATCCGGCGCATTTGCAAGGAGGCTGGCCTCACGGCGATTTACGTTACGCACGATCAAAAGGAGGCGCTGAGCGTGGGCGACCGGATCGCGGTGATGGAGTCCGGCCACATCCGCCAGGCGGGCGCGCCCGCGGAGGTGTACCGCCAGCCAGCGACGCGGTTTGTCGCGGATTTCATGGGCGAGACCAATTTCATCGATGGCACGGTGGTGGAGGTCTCCGGGGAGTCGGTGCGCGTCGATACCGCCCTGCGGCAGTTCATGGGTTCCGTGCACGGATGGGCTCCAGTGCGTGGGGAAAAGGTATTGCTCAGCATTCGCCCGGAGGCCTGGAGCCTGGGTGCCGATGCGAATGCCGCGAACGCGCTGCAAGGCAGGATTCGCGAGCGCGTGTACCTCGGCGAGATGGCGCAGTATCGATTTGGAGTAGGCGAGACGCTTTTGAAAATCTACGAGCTAAACCCGAAGTTCGTCTTCGAGAGCGGGCAGCAGGACGTCATTGCAGCGGTGGACCCGGCGGATGTGGTGGTGTTAAGGCCGTAGCCGGGGTGGATGGCGCTCTCCCGAGCGGCATGAAAACACAGCGCAAAGCGCCTATCCATTTATAGTGGCCTTCGGCTGTGCTTTCTCATGCCTCTCGGAGAGCGCCATCCACCTCGTTGCTTCACAGCAGCGAGCTCGGATCCAATTAAGAACCCGAGCTCGGCTTGTTGAAATGGGCTTAGGGAGGACTACTTGTCCTTCAGCGCGGCGACACCGGGGAGCACTTTGCCTTCGAGAAGCTCGAGGCTTGCCCCGCCGCCGGTGCTGATGAAGGTCACCTTGTCGCCCACGCCTGCGCGCTTCACGGCTTTCACGCTGTCTCCGCCGCCGATGATGGTCGTGGCGGCCTGGTTGGCAGCGACGGCCTCGGCGATGGCGAAGGTTCCCTTTGCGCACTCCTTGATTTCGAAAACGCCCATGGGCCCGTTCCAGACAATGGTCTTGGCGGCAGCGATTTCGGCGGAGTAGGTCTTGATGGTTTCAGGGCCGATGTCCACGCCTTCCCAGCCGTCAGGGATGCTGTCGCCGGAAGCGGTGTATTTGCCGGGGCTCACGGTCTTCGCGCCAAAGTTCAGTTCTTCGACGATGTAATTGTCGGTGGGCAGGAGGAGCTTCACGCCCTTTGCCTTTGCCTTTTCCAGTGCGGCCTTGGCTGTGTCCACTTTGTCCGGCTCGCAGAGGCTCTTGCCGATGCCGCGCCCCAGCGCGAGGCCGAACGTGTAGGCCATGCCACCGCCAATGAGGATGGCGTCCGCTTTGTCGAGCAGGGCATCGATGACTTTGATTTTGTCGCTCACCTTGGCGCCGCCGAGGATGACGATGAAGGGACGTTCGGGATTTTGGAGCTCGTCGTGGAGGTAGGTGAGTTCCTTCTCCATGAGAAGGCCGCTGACCGCGGGCAGGAACGCCGCGATGCCGGCGGTGCTGGCGTGGGCGCGATGGGCGCTGCCGAAGGCGTCGTTTACGAATACTTCCGCGAGGTCGGCCATTCCTTTGGCGAGTTCGGGGTCGTTGGCTTCCTCGCCTGCGTGAAAGCGCACGTTTTCGAGCAGCAGCACTTCGCCATCCTTGAGCGCGAGGGCTTGGGCCTTGGCGGCTTCACCGATGCAGTCATCGGCAAATGCGACGGGCTTGCCGAGGAGTTCGCTGAGGCGCGCGGCCACGGGGCGGAGGCTTTGCTTGGGGTCGCGCTTGCCTTTGGGGCGGCCAAGGTGGCTTGCGAGGATGAGGCGCGCTCCGGCATCGATGAGCGCCTTGAGCGTGGGGAGGGTCTCCTTGATGCGGGTTTCATCGGTGATGATCATCGCGCCATCGCGCTCGTCGAGCGGCACGTTGAAATCCACACGGACGAAGCAGCGTTTTCCGGAAAGGTCGATGTCGCGAAGCGTAAGTTTTGCCATAAAAAAGGTAAGCCAGCATCTTCGCCAGCGTGGTGCGGAAAGACAAGCGGGAAGGATAACGAATGACGATGAGCGTCAGTCGGCTACGGATTTCCGGACGGTGCCTTGGGCGCAACCGGCGCAAGAGGAGGAGCTAGGCGGCGGACAGGTGGCGCGGGCTGCGGAGCTTCCGGGCTTTTGATGATATTCACCCGGCGCAGCATGTCGTTGGGGACGGTCTCGTAAAAGGGGTTCGTGTTGTCCGTGGCGAAGATGGCGTATTGCCTCAGTTCGTAGGTGCAGAGGCCCGCGATGGCCACGGTGGCAGCGGCCCATTGGGCGCGCTGGAAGCGGGAGCAGAGCTGCCAGATCATCAGGAATGCGGCGAAGCGGAGGGGCATTCCCCACACGCTGGTGTAGCGCAGATTCATGCCGTAGCGCACGTTGCACATGATGAGATAGGTCGCGGCAACGAACACGGCGAGGAAGGCGAGTTCCTTGCGCTGGCCGGACAGCGCGAAGAGCGCACCGAGGGCGAGGCAGAGGATGATGGGGCTGATTGTGATGAGGTCGACGAGGTAGCGGTACCAGGGGCCGTCGCCGGTGAGGCGGGCGTATTCCAAATCCTGCGCCTTGAGCACGAGCGTCTTGTAGATGCCCATGAATTCCTCCACGCCTCCCGCCAGGGCGACCAGAGCGGAGAGACCGGCGAGGGGGCCGACGATGCTGGTGAGCAGGAGTTTGGAGGTGACGGTGCCAAACTTCAGCCAGCGATTGCTGGCCACGACCAGCGCGAGCCCGCAATAGACGAAGAAGGCGTTTTCCTTGGTCATCACCATGAGCGCGAGGCAAACTCCGTGGCCGACGAGCCAGCCTTTGCTGGCGGGATTGCGCAGGCACTCCCATGTAGTCCACACGCACATGAGCCCCCAGAAGGCAAAGAAGCCGTCGACCATCGCATGCTGGCTGAGGTGAAGCTGCAGGGGATCCACGGCCATGAGGGCGAGCACTCCGAGGCCTGCGGCATGCCCGAGCATGCGCCAGGCAAAGAGGCCGCCCGCGAGCATGAGCAGTATGGAAAAACCGCAGGCCACCTGATTCAGCGAGGCGAGCGCTGGGTCGCGTCGGGAGGCATCCTTGGCGTATGGGTCGCCGGGTGGCCGGGCTGCCTTTTCCGCCATCAACTCCTTGCGATCGAGGGGCTGCGCATCCCCCCACTTGATATTTTTCCACACCCACGCGGTGTAGATGTAGAGGAAGCGGGTGGGGGGCAACTCGCACATCACCATTTGGTCTTTCTGGGTCTCGAGGAAAATTTGCGAGAGAGCGGGCGTGGCCATGGCGCCGGTCTGGTTGATGGTGGCGGAGAGGATGGCCTCGGTCTTATCCTTCTTGGGAACTGCGAAGGACTGCTTGCCACCGTCCATGAGGTAGACATAGCGGCGATAAATGAGTTCATCGAAGCCTGTGCGGCGAAAGGAGGCGGTGTCCGCAACGCGGAGGGCGATTCCGATTCCCGCGATGAGCAGGAATAGAATCCAAAAGACGCGCGAGGAGAGAGCCGGCGCTGCGGGCGGTGATGCGGTTTCCATGGTTGGGCGCCTCACTCCCTAGCAGACTCCTTGCCCGGTGGGGCTTCTGAACGTAATGAGGGGCTAAAACAGCCTATTTCGCCGGGGCGGCTGGAGCGGCGGCTGCGGGCGCTTTTGCTGGCGCGGCGGGTGTTGCCGGAGTTGCCGGGGCGGGAGCCGCCGGGGTTTTCGGCGCATCCGCAGGCTTGGCGTCTGGCTTGTCCGAGTTGTCCGGTTTCAGGAACATGCGGCCTTCCTTGTAGTTGATGACGCCGTCGAGTTCGCGGAGAAAGTCCGCGCCGAAGATCACGTCGTGATCGCCTTTTCCGCCGGGGATCGGCATGTCCTTGTAAAGGTCGGCGCTGAGGAGGACGCGGTTTTCGATGATGGCGTCGCCCATTTTCAACAGGGGCACTTTCGTCAATGCGGCCGGGGCGGTGCCGCCGATGCCGTGGATGGTTTGGTCCATGGGGCCGACTTCTACCATATTGTTGAAGTGACCAATGTAAAGATTGCATCCAATCCGAAATATATATTCGAAGTGGTTTCTGTCTATAACAACGGAACGACCCGCACAAGTACCGTGCAGC
>JAYUWZ010000009.1:0-4899 GCA_043753265.1 Verrucomicrobiaceae bacterium | reverse complement strand
ACGCCGTTTGATGAGGCGTTTGCGAAATACATGGGCGCGGTGGGTGCAAAGCAGTCTTTCGAGACGGGGCTCATCAAGGATTTCGTGACGAAGTTCCGCAGTTATTCCAACGACATGAAGGCGGACCCGGAACTCGGTGCGGCATTTGCGAAGCTGAAGGAGCGGCTTGGCGTGCGGCATGCAGCGCTGGAAGCGGATTCACGCAAGGCGCTCGTGCCGGTGAAGTATACGATCACGGTGGAGTAGCGGTGAGACGTGAGACGTCGCGATGATGAATGATCAATGACGGCCGGGCGAAGCGTGTTGCTTCGCTCGGCTGTCACTCTTTTCAGAGCGATCGCCGAATGGATTTTGAGGTCGGTTATTGCCGCCCAAGCGCACACCGCTACGAAGTGAGGTCCTTCGGCTCGTTCCTCGCTCAGCAACTGTGTAAAAGGCGCTCCGCGCCACTTCGAATCGGACGCCGGTATCGACAATTGCTCGCCTACACGACTGGGGTGCCGGCGCGGGGGGCGTCGGCGGAGCCGGGGCGGTAGGGGGAGACTTTCACTACATTCTCGGCGTCGTGGTCGATGAGGTGCAGCCAGTCTTCCGTGATGTCGCTGGGCGGGAAGATGTCGTTTTCGCCGTACTCGGTGTCCACGGAGATGAGCAGGTCCTGTTCGCTGATGCCTTCGTCTTTGCCGCTGGCGAGTGCGCGCTTGATGGCGAGGGCCTTGGCGCGTTCGACGATGCTGGCGATGATGGCGCCGCTGATGAGGTCGCCGCGGTAGAGCGTTTCCTTGCGACCGCTGCGCAGTGAGATGCTGAGGAAGCGGTTCTCATCGCGGTGCGCGAACTGTGTCTCGATGACCTTGTTGACGAGGTGCTCCACGGCTCCGGCGGCGCCGCCTTTGCTTTCGAGGAGCGCAGGGTCGTAGGGGAGGTCCGGCGTGAGATAGATGCGGTAGATCTCGCGGGAGCCCTCCTTGGTGGGGCGGTGGACTTTGATTTTGCGGTCGATGCGGCCTGGGCGCAGGATGGCGGGATCGATGAGATCGGCGCGGTTGCTTGCGATGATGATTACGGCATCGTGCAGGGATTCGAGGCCGTCCATCTCCGTGCAAAACATCGGCACGAGCGTGCTGAGGATGCTGCTCCAGCGTCCGGCGCGGCGGGTGCCTAGGATGCTCTCCGCCTCGTCGATGAATATGAATGGCAGGTAGCCTTCCTTGCGCTTTTCGCGCGCGGTATTGAAAATCTCGCGCACGATCCGCTCGCTCTCGCCCACCCACATATTGAGGATTTCCGGCCCCTTGATGTGCATGAAAAACTCGCGCATCTCCTGCCCGGTCTTGGAGCGCAGTTGCTGCGTGAGATTCCAGGCGGTGGCTTTGCCGATGAGCGTCTTGCCGCAGCCGGGAGGGCCGTAGAGCAGGAAGCCCTTGGGCGTGGCGTGGTGAAATTTTTCGTAGAGCTCTGGGTGTAGCAGGGGGCCCTCGATGGCCTCGCGGATTCCCTCGATGGCCTCGCCCTGGCCGCCGACCTTGTCCCACGGGAGCTCGGGCACGCTGTCGAGGAAGTATTCGTTTTGCTTGTGGCGCTGCAGGACCTCGAGCGCGACGCGGTAGTTGGCGTCGCAGCGAACCTCGTCGCCCGCCTTGAGCTTTTCCTTGGAGAGGAGTTCCGAGCGGTAAAGCACCATGCTCTGCTGGCCCACCTCTGAGCCCACGCGCAGGCGATCGTTGCCGACGACCTCGCCGATTTTCACGACTGGCCCGGCGCGGTCGTAGCCAAGATCGCCCACCACGACGAACGCCTCATTCACCAGCACGCGGGTGCCGCGGCGAAGCGAGCGCACGTCCATGCGGGGATCCACGTTGCAGTAGTATTCCGCGCCGCCGACGATAATCTGTGCGAGCATGGAGGGGCGTCCATCCTCGAAGCGCGGATAGGCGGTGAGAAACGTGCCGATGCGATTGGCAGGGGAGGTGACCTTTTGAACCACGGCCTCGAGCTTCTCGATGGTGGCGCGGGCTTCATCCATGATCTCTTCGCGCTCGGAAATCTCCAGACGCATGTCGATGAGCTGCGTTCGCACGGGGTCGCCGGGCGGGAGTTGCGAAATGAGGCGTTCCAATCTTTCGACGATTCCACCGTTGTCCATTGGTTCGTCGGATGGCAGAGAAAAGTTAGAGTCCATCAGCTTTCTGCGTGGAACATACACCACGCTGGCGCGCTTTCAATTGAACGTACGTGAAAAAGGCGCAAGCCGGGAAGCCTGCGCCTTTTTCAGAAATGCACCCGTGGGCCTACTTCTTCACTTCCTTCTTCGGGTTCTTGAGGGCCTTGTATTCGCTCTCCAGGAGTTCGGCCTGGCCTTCCATGATTTTCGCGAGCTTCATCGACCAGTCCTTGAGGTCAGGGTCGGTCGCGGTGCGGGCTGCCGTATCGAGGGTACGGGCGTTCTTCTTGGCCTCCTTGGCGAAGAGTTCGAAGTATTCGAGCTTCCACTTTTCCGCCTTTGCCTTGTTCAGCTTTTCGATCGCGTTTTTGTCGGAGGCGGAGACCGCGTTGGGGATATCCTTGTCGGGGAACTGGTGTGCGCGGGCCATGTCCACTAGCGGGCCGTAGTAGTCGGTGCCTTCCTTGTGGATGCGCGTGCCGATGGCGGCGAATTCCTTGTCTTCCTTTTTATACTTCGCGATCTCGCCCATGCGCATGTGGAACTGAAGGGCTTCCGCGGCGGCCTTGACCTTCTGGCCATCGCCAGTGTTGTAGGGCTTTTTGGTTCCTGCGGCGGGAGCGGTGGTGGCGGCTCCTGCGGCAGCGGGTGCTGTTGTGGCGGGAGTTGCTGGTGCCGCTGGGGTTGCGGGAGCCGGGGCTTGTGCGTGCAGCATGGTGCCGCAGAGGGCTGTGGCTGCGAGGACGGAGAGGATTTTGGATTGTTTCATGTGGAATGGACGAAGGAGTATTTTCCTTATTCAGCAGAAGAGGCGGGATCGCAAGAGGGCAATTGTGTGGTTTCCATGATATGCGGAGGAACTCGCTTCTCGAGCTCATCCAGAGTTCATGCGCTAGCGAGGAACCGGGCGTGGGACGCCCAGCCGGTTTCTTTCAGCCGTCTGGGCTATGCTCCGGATGCCTGCGACGAAGTGTGAATGCTTATTTCAGTGAATCCAGGTACTTCACGCTCGCCGGGATTTGGTCGGCGGCCTTGGGGTGCTCGTCTTCGATGAAGTAGTGCTTCACGCCATTCTTTGCGGCGGCGGCGAAGAGAGGTGACCAGTCGATTTGGCCAGTGCCGACCACGACGCATTGGTCCTTCGGGGCGTTTCCGGTGAAGACTCCGGTGCGCGCGCCTTTGGCGATGTCCTTGATGTGCATGAGCTGCCAGCGACCGGGATACTTGTTGAGGTAATCGATCGGGCTCGCACCGGGATGCACCACCCAGAAGACGTCCATCTCGTACGCCACAAACTCGGGCTTCGTCTTTTCCATGAGCACGTCCATCCAGGTCTTTGGCTGTCCTTCCGCGACGGGTTTGAATTCGTAGCCGTGGCAGTGGTAGAAGAATTTCAGGCCGTGCTTGGAGAGTTCCTCGCCCCACTTGTTGAAGTCGGCGGCGGCTTTGTCCACGGTCTCCGCGCCAAACATGGCGGGGACGTGGGGAATCCACGCGATTCCCACGTATTCGAGCCCGAGCGCCTTTGCGGATTCGATGATTTTTGGCATTTCCTTGCCGAAGGCCTCGTAGCCGAAGTGGCCGCTGACGGCCTTGATGCCGCGATCGTCGAGCATCTTGCGAAGCTCCGCGGGTGCGGGTTTCGGGGTGTTGTAGGTTTCCACTTTGGTGATGCCAAAGCTCTTCACCTTGTCGAGAGCGGCGGCACCATCGGACGTGTAGATGTCGCGCAAGCTGTAAAGCTGAAGGCCGGTATCGCCTTTGTATTCGCCGGCATAGGCCGTGACGGTGACGAGTGAGAGGAGAGAAAAGAGGAGACGTTTCATCGGGGCGACTGTGGCAAATTTGCGGTGGGTGAAAAGGGATTTCGGCGGCGTGCCCTCTTCGTCACATCGATCGTCCGGGTGTTCTCGCTGCAGATCCTGATTTGGCAGTCTACACACCCTGGTTCAGGACATCGTGAATTGCGCGCAAGAGCGTATCGGCGGAATAGGGTTTGTGCAAAATGGTCTCAATACCCATTTGGTGCAATTGCTCGACGCGCGACTTCTCACCCAAGCCGGTGGAGGCAAGGATTGGCAACTTTGCGGACATGGAGCGGAGCGCGCGGATGAGGGCGAACCCGTCAATCAGAGGCATGCTCAGATCGGTTACGACAGCCGCCACCTTTGCAGAGTTTGCGGCAAATAAAGTAAGCGCTTCAGTCCCTTCGGAGGCAAGCAGCACCTGGTATCCCGCGCTTTCCAAGACAAGCCGGGCAGTGCTGCGCACACTTCCTTCGTCGTCCACCACCAAAATCACTTCCCCGGAACCCACCGCTAGCGATGCTGGGGGGGCGGAGGGAGCCACGGCTTGGTTTGGCGAGGCGGGAAGGAAAATCTGGACGGTCGTTCCCTCGTGGGGTTGGGATTTTAACGTAAGACAACCACCGTGGCCCTTTACGATTCCATGAACCGTGGATAAGCCCAAACCGGTGCCCTTGCCGGCTTCCTTGGTGGTGAAAAACGGATCGAAAACCTGATCGATGATCTCAGGCGGAATGCCGGTGCCGGAATCGGTGACCTCGAGGATCACGTAGGGACCAGGGCTGGCATCGGGCAGCATGCTCGCGTAGTGCGCATCCAGATCGCCATTTCTGGCGGAAATAATGAGGCGGCCACCGGCGGGCATGGCGTCCCGTGCGTTCACGCAGAGATTCAGCAGTACTTGGTGAAGCTGGGTGGCGTCCGCCATCA
>JAYUWZ010000008.1:0-10256 GCA_043753265.1 Verrucomicrobiaceae bacterium | reverse complement strand
AACCATGAATGTCGTAAGATCATTTCGGGAATTGCGGGTTTACGAACGGGCGAGGAACGCCTGCCGGGAGTTATTTGAGGTCTCGAAGAGGTTTCCGTCTGAAGAACGCTATTTGTTGACAGACCAGATCCGGCGATCCTCGCGGGCGTCTAAAAATTTATTGGCCGAGGCTTGGGGCCGGCGTCGGTATCGCGGTGCATTCGTAAACAAAATCGACGAAGCACTAGCCGAGGCAAACGAGACGCAGGGTTGGCTGGATGATGCACTCGATTGCGGCTACCTCACTAAAGAGCAATATACCCGCATGATCGAAGACTGGGTTGCCGTAGCAGCGATGCTCTCCCGAATGATCGACCGCGCTGCAAGCTTCTGCCCAAACGATCCCGATACTGATTACACCCTGCGCGAGGAACCAGGCGTCGACGAATTTTTCACGGAGGGGGCCTAAAACGATGAGTAACCGCCATCCAGAAAACCACCAAAGCCCCTTAGCCCGCGCCCGACTCGGGATCTCTTCTCACGTCTCACGTCTCACGTCTCACGTCGTCATCCTCCTCTTCCTTTTCCTCCTACCTACGCACGCCCACGCGGCGCGCATCGGCGACCTGGTTGAGACGAGCGCATGGGAGCAGGCGGTGCGGTTTTTTTCGTTTCGCGATCCGGCGCTGCGGCTGGCGCTGGCGGGGTCGGTGTTGCTGGGTGTGAGCTGTGGGTTGCTTGGCTCGTTCCTTGTGGTGCGGCGGATGTCGCTCGTGGGTGATACGCTGTCGCATGCCGTGCTGCCGGGCGTGGCGCTGGGCTTTATGTGGGGAATGACGAAAGACCCGGTCGCGATTTTCGTAGGGGCGGTTGCCGCCGGATTGCTTGGCACCACGGTGGTCGGCTGGATTACCCGCACCACGAAGCTCAAGGAGGATGCCGCGCTCGGCCTGGTGCTGGCGGTGTTCTTCGCCATCGGCCTGGTGCTCATGGGCATCATCCAGAACCTGCCCACCGGCAACAAAAGCGGCCTCGACAAAGCACTTTTCGGCCAGGCTGCTGCGCTCAATGCATCCGACTTGAAACTCATGGCCGTGACCACGGGCGCGACCATCCTGCTGCTCTGGGTGTTTTACAAAGAGTTCCTCGTGGCGAGTTTCGACCCCGTGTTTGCACGCGCCATCGGCCTGCCTGTGCGGCTGCTGCACCATGTGCTCATGCTGCTGCTTGCCGCGGCAGTGGTCGTGGCGCTGCAAGCGGTGGGCGTGGTGCTCGTCTCGGCCATGCTCATTACTCCGGCAGCCACGGCCTACCTGCTCACCGACCGCATGCATCGCATGCTGTGGATTTCCGCAGTCGTGGGCCTGATGTCCGGGGCGCTTGGTGCATTCATTTCCTTTCTCGCGACCAATCTCCCGACTGGTCCCTGCATGGTGCTCGCGGCGAGCTCGGTATTTGGAGCAGCATTCTTTTTTGCACCGCGCCACGGCGTGGTTCCGCGCTGGTGGCGCAGCCGCTCGCGCAGCCAGCGCATCGCGCGGGAAAATACGCTCAAGGCCATGTATCACATCCTGGAGGCGGGAGGCTTCCGCCACGAGGGGGTGACACTCGATGAACTCGCAAAGAAGCGGCGCGCCACTCTCGAATCCGTGGAGCAGGAAGTCGCCACCCTCACCCGAAATGGCCTCGCCACATTCGATGCGCACCGGCGCGCCGCGCAGTTCACACCCGAGGGCTCGCGGCAGGCCGCCGTAGTGGTGCGCAATCACCGCCTGTGGGAACTTTACCTCACCAGCCGCGCCAACTACCGCCCCGACCACGTGCATGACGACGCCGAGGAAATGGAGCACGTGCTCGATGAAGAAACCGTCCGCATGCTGGAGCGCCGCCTCGATTTCCCCGAGCGCGACCCGCACGGCAAAGCCATTCCGCGAAGGCCATGAGGAACGCTCAACATCCAACGCTCAACGTCCAACGTCCAATGCGCAAGCGTGGGACGACGTGCATTAGTGAAGAAGGATGGGCGCTTAAAAGTGTCGAACGGGTCTGCCCTCTCGAAACATTGGACATTGAGCGTTGGATGTTGGGCGTTGGACGTTCTGCCTTATGATCCCTCCCTTCGATTTTCAGCAGGTATTCAGGGACCCGTGGACGGAGCTTCTTCCTTCCTACGGGTGGGTGGTGCTCATGGGCTTTTTGGTCGCGCTCGCGTGTGGGCTCATTGGGAATTTTCTCATCCTTCGCCGCATGGCGCTGATTGGCGATGCGATCAGCCACAGCATCCTGCCCGGCCTTGCCGTGGCGTTTCTCATTTCCAAAAGCCGTGGGCCGCTGGTGATGTTTGCCGGCGCGCTGGCCGCGGGCGTGGTCACCACGCTGCTCATCGAATTCATCCACCGGCGCACGCGGGTGAAGCAGGACGCTGCGATCGGCATCGTGTTTTCCACACTGTTCGCGATCGGGGTCGTCATCATCAGCCTCTACGCGGGCCAGATCGATCTCGATACCGACTGCGTCCTTTATGGCGAACTCGGGGTGGTGGGATTTGTGGACGAAGAGGACATCGTGCACTTCGCGGGCATCGGATTTCCCCCGCAGGTCTTCACCATGGCAGTGGTGTGTGTGCTCGTGATTGCGCTCATCGCGGCCTTTTACAAGGAACTGCTCGTGAGTTCGTTCGACCCCGGCCTGGCCTCGACGCTGGGCGTGCGGCCCGCCGTGATCCATTACGCGCTCATGGCCATGCTTTCGGTCGTCGTGGTCAGCGCATTCCGCGCGGTGGGCGCGGTGCTCGTGGTCGCCATGCTCATCCTTCCTGGCTCGACGGCCTACCTCCTCGTATCGCGGCTGCCGGCGATGCTGCTGCTTTCGGTCGTGCATGCCGCGCTCAGCGCGCTCATTGGCCTGCACCTCGGGGTGTGGCTGAATTGCTCCTTCGGCGCTGCCATGGTGGTGGGCGGGGCATTCCTCTTCGTGCTCGCGTGGGGCACGGCATTGCTCACCCGGGCAATCCGGCGGAGACAGGCCGCAAGCGATGCTGAAAGTGAGAAAGTGACAGAGGCATCCTGATTATGACAGAGTGGAGCCCCATGGGAAAAGTCTCCCTTCTCCACCACACCCACATCCCTGAAATCGCGAAGCCTCACACAGGCCTGAGCTGCGTGCCGCTTTCGCGTGCCTGTCGCTGCGTTTGAATGGCCGCGTAACTTTCCAACCGACATGACTGATTCCGTTAAAGAGGAGGGCGACAAATTGGAAATTGCGGAGAATCGCATCGAAATCTGCAGGCAGGAGACCAAGGATTCCCTCTATCTTTCAGACTTGGGCCTGACCGAACTGCCGGAAGGCATCAGGGGACTCACTGATCTGAAGGTGCTCGTGCTTCGTGAAAACCGAATCACAACGCTGCCAGGCTGGATCGGAAGTCTGACTTCGCTGGTGAAACTCGACATTGGGGCCAACGACATCACCGAGTTGCCTGCGGAACTTTTGGAATTGAAAGGTCTCAAGCATCTCGAACTTGAAAACAACCCACTCCCCGGCCTCTCGAAAGAACTCCTCGCCACCGCGGACGCGCAGCGCATCCTCTCCGTCTATTTCCGGGCACGGGACGCTTCCACCGCCCGCACCTTGCGCGAAGTAAAAGTGCACGTGGTTGGGCAGAGCGAGGTGGGGAAGACATCGCTGATCAAGCAACTGAGCGGCGACGCCCACAATCGCGCGGAGAAAAAAACGGAAGGCACTGCAAAGCGTCCCTTGCAGATGCGCTGTGGCTCCAAGGGCTCCGTGAAGCTCAGTCTCTGGGACTTTGGCGGGCAGGAGATCATGCACAGCACGCACCAGTTTTTCCTGACTGCGCGCAGCGTGTATGTGCTCGTACTCGACAGCCGGCAGGACGAACGCGCGAGCCGCGTTGAGTATTGGCTGCGGCTCATCCAGACGTATGGCGGGGACTCGCCGGTGATCGTCGTATGCAACAAATTCGACGAGCAGCCGATGAAGCTCGCGTGGGACACCCTGCGCGAAAAATACCCGCAGATTAAATACTACGTCCGCGAGGTGTCCTGCCAGGGCAGCGAGCGCAAGGGCATTGCGCCGGGGCATGGCATCGACGCTGTGCGGACAGCGCTTGCCGAGGTGGTAGAGAAATATGTGGACCACATTGATCGACCGTTCCGCAAAGAGTGGTTCGCGCTCAAGGAGGCGCTGGAGGATAAAAACGAATCCTATCTCACCTTCGACCAGTATGATTCCGTGTGCGCCGAGCACAAGGTGGAGGTGCAGGATCGCGAGCCGCTGCTCGGCACCCTCAACGACCTCGGCATCATGCTTCACTTTGGCGACCACCCGGTGATGCGCGACAGGCATGTGCTCCAGCCGGACTGGGTCACTGCGGCCATTTATCGCGCACTGAATGATTACGAGCTGAACCGCAATCACGGGCTGCTTTCGCGTGCGGAACTGCGCCGCATTTTGTCCGACGTGCCGCATCACGAGTATTTGCCGAAGCACGAAGAGTTCATCCTCGAGATGATGCGGAAGTTCGAGTTGTGCTTCCCATTCGATGCGGGGGATTCGGTGCTCATCCCCGACCTCTTGCAGAAGGAACCACCTGTGCTGGATTCCCCGCCGGAAGCGCTCACCTTTCGCTATCGCTACTCCGTGCTGCCCGGCAGCGTCATCAGCCGGTTCATCGTCAAGATGCACACGCACATCGTGCCCAATGCTTACTGGCTCACCGGTGTGATGCTGAAGCGCGGGAGGAATCGCGCGAAGGTGGTCGCTGATTTGGAGGACGCTTTCATCGATATCCGCGTGGATGGCCCAAGGGCGGACCGGCGGGCGCTTCTTGAAATGATCCGCGGCGCATTTGAGAGCATCCACGCGACATTCTCCAACCGCTTGGATGTCCGCGAATTCGTGCCAGTGCCGGGCCACGAGGAGGAGTTGCTCGCATATGATACGCTGCTGAAAGCGAAGGCCGAAGGGGAGACTTCCTATTACACCAAGAGCAGCGGCCGCGTGCCACTCGTCGTGCTGCTGCAAGGAATGGCGGGGGTGGAGGAATTCAGCGAGGAACCCCGGCGATTTGGCGAGCGAAACCCCATCGGCACGGAGACCATGGTGTCGAAAGGAATCGCCTTCCCCGCCACCCCAAAGCCAAAACCCAGGCAGGAAACCGAGCAGGAGGCGAAAGCCGATGGATGGTGGAAGGCGGCTCTTGGTGCATGCATCGCAGTGGGTGCGCTCGCCGTGGCGATCGTCTTTCTGCCGTGGCTATGGGCGCGTATTTTACTCGGCACCGCTGCGTTTGTCACGGCGGTCATGTTTGCGAGAAATCCGGCCTTTTTTCACCGCCTCATGATGGGGGTCGTTTTTGCCGCCATGCTCATCTTTAACGCCATAGGGTTCACGGTTCAGGCCAGCCTGAAGGGTGCCGCAGGAGAAGCCTCCTTCCAGTGGGATAAAACCACCTCCATCCCGTTTACGATTATCTGCGGCGTGATCCTCGTCACACTCCTGATGCTCGACCCCCACGGCGGCAACCGTGACCGCGACAGGAAGTAGGGGCGAATAAGAAATCAACCGCACGTGGCGCAAGCCTTTGGACTGCGGTGGCTTGATCTAATGGCTTTTCCATTTCGATGACCGTGATTGCAGGCCCAAGCTCTTGCGCCCCAGTTGGAGCGCGGCCCTACGGGCCATTTTCCTAGGCCTGCGCTTCGCTTGACCTAGGCTATGCTCTTGCGCGCCCTTGGCACGACAATACAGCGGCTTCGCTTTTGGCCTGCCTGTTCGACTTGTGGGTAATCATTAGAGCAAGCCACCGCAGTCCAAAGCCTGGCGGCATTTCGCACGCCCCCTCCCGCGGGTGCGGTTTCCTCTTTATTCGGCCTCCCCTTCATCTCCCAGCGGGTTATGTCCCCCACCCCGCCCTTTTTTCCTCGCCACGCACACCCCCGCCACCCTTGATAGACACGATTTTCTAAAATATTATGGCAGACGAAACCAACGTGCCGGCCCAGACCGAGGGCGCCGGCCAAAAAGCGAAAGCCCGCCCTGAACCCGTGAATCTGGCAATGATCGAAGCCGCCAAGCGTGGCATCGTGCTCGATCCACCCAGGCCCGCGACCAAAGCCCCGGAACCCACCGAAACCTCACTCCCTCCCGCGGAGGAACCTCCTGCGGTGCAAGAGCCCGCTGGCGAAGCCTCCGAGCCTGCCGGGGAGCCATCTCCCGAAACCCCTGTTGAGCCTGCGCCCTCCGAGGGTAATGATGCTCCGGCTGGGGTCGGTGAAGGTCTCCCGGATGGCGAGGCCCTTGCCGCTCTCTCCGAGGCTTCCGTGCGCGGACGCCTCTCGCCCAGCGACGAGGATCGTGCCACGCGCCTCATGCGCGAACTGATCAAGGCCGGCACTCCCGCCCCCTCCCTGGAGGCCATGGCAAAGCTGCCCTGGATTCTCGGGGTGCGTGCCGCGGAGCAATCCTGGACCACCCTCGACGAAGCGTCCCGCGCGACACTGCTCGATGGCATCGTGGCACTCGGTGGTGACAACGCCGCCCGGCTGCGCCTCAGCCTTTCGCGCTCGCTGGCCAAGATGGATTTGCCCTCCGGCCTCAAGCTCGCCTCCCTCACCTGCGCCGCCCTCTGGAACTCCGAGAAGGGCGCGCTCAGTGCGGAGCACAGCAAGCTGATCGGCAACGTGTTCATCGGCCGTGGCAAACCCTGGGTGCTCCAGCTCCCTCTGGAAAGCCTCACACCCGAGGACGCCGCGCCGATTGCCTCCTGCGCGGTCTTTAGCGCATTCAACGTAAACAACCCGCCCATCACCCAGCTCAGCATCCTCCGCTACGCCGCAAAGCTGCTCGGCAGCCTGCATGAAAACCTGCTCGGCCTCGTGGCCAAGGGCGTGTCTCGCTGGAGCGGCAAATGGCAGGGCTCCCTGCGCAAGGAATTGCCCGAGCTTCCCGCTCCCATTGCCACCGCCATGAAGGCCGGCGATGGACGCCAGCAATCCCAAGCCGAAGGCCAGCCCGCCGAGGAGGTCGAACTCCCCCTCCCCACGGAACTCGAGGAAAAATTGAAAGCCGCCACCGAGAGCGGCGACGCGGCAGCCATCGAGGCAGCCACCCAGGAGATCGCAGCCTGGCGCGAAGCCAACCGGCCCGCACCCCGGGAAAAGGAAGGCGACGAGCAGGCCGGCGAAGGGGGAGACCAGGATGAAAAACGCGGACGCCGCCAGCGCGGACGCGACCGTGACCGCAACGATCGCCCGGAGAAAAAGGAGCGCCCCGCCTACGTCCCCCGCGACCAGGCGCAACAGCAGCAGCGCGAGCCCCAGCAGCCCAGGGAGCCCCGCGAATCCCGCGAATCCCGCGAACCGAGGGAGCGCGAGCGCGAGCGTGAACGTGATAGCTACCGCGAACAGGATTCGCCCCGAGGTGGCAATTTCAATTTTCCGGTGGCGATCAAGCAGATCGAAAATTACGTCAAGCAGCTCCGCAACGAACTCGACGCGACACAAACCAAGCTCCGCAAAGCCGAGACCCGCCGCCCCACCGCGGATCGCGTTTCGCTCTCCGTCGAAGAGGCCAACCTGAGTCCCGACGAACTCCGGCGCCTCGTGGTGCAGCTGGAATCCCGCAACGCCGAGTTGCAGGGCCGCATTGAGGAACTTCTCGCCGATACCGAGTTGACCACCTCGATCATGGCGAGCGACTCCGATGCAGCTTCCCAGCTCCGCACCCTGCTCGCTCTCAAACTTCAGGACGGCTACGCCGATTTCATCGCCCTCGAAACGGGCGCGCCCGACGTCATCGTGCGCCAGCACTACCGCGGGCTGCTCCGCGAGATTTTTGCCGTGCTCATCAGCCAGGGTCTGCCTCTCCAAGGCGATCTGCCGCCACCACCACCAGCCCCCATGCCGCCGCCACCACCGCCACCAGCGGATGAGATCGGCGAGGAAGAAGAGGACGAAGACGACATCGAGCCCGATCCCAACGATCTCCCTGACGAGCCCGCAGAAGCGCCCATCGAGGAATATCAACGGCCTCCCGAAGTGGACGAAGAGGCTCCCATCGATGACGAACCTCCCGCCGAGGAGGGTGCCCCTGCGGAAGCGGAAGAGCGCCCGCCCACCGACGAGGACGCTCCCGACGAGCCCCACGCTCCAGAAGAGCGGCCACGGGAATAAAGTAGCGCGGATTTCAGTCCATACGGGGAAGGAATGAGTGGAGGGCATCGCTGCCCGCCAATGCATCACTGTGCCGCCGACCAGCTCGCCATGAGCGGACTGGAAGTCCGCGCTACCTTCCAACGCCCGCGTTGCGACGTCCTGAATTCCTGATGGAAACCTGCCAAATTTCGCGCATGGTAGCGCCCTCATGCACCGCCGACTCGCTGCAGCCCTGCTCCTTTTGCTCTGCGCAGGTTGTTCGAAAACCGAACAGCCACCCGGCACCGTGCAAAAGGAGGAACCGAAGCAAGCGCCAAAGCTCGAGGCCAAAGCGAGCCCTGTCGTAACCTCCACAGACACCCAGCCACCTGTCGCACCGCAGGCCCCGCTTGAGCCGCCCCCCACGGCCAGCGCCATGCGGGGTTCGGCTTCTACAAAACCCATCCCGGCCCCTGTACCAACGCAGTCTGCTCTTCCTCCAACCCAACCCCAGCGCCCGGCCATGCTCGGCTCATCCACGCCGGTGCTGGATCGTGAGGGCATCGAGCGCATCGCGCTGGTACCAGGTGCACGCGCACCGCAGCCCGTAGAGGCAAAACCCATTGTTCCCGCCGCGCCTCCCACACCTCCCGTCGCAGCGGCAAAGGCGGCACCTGCACCAGCAATCGCGTTCACACCCGGTCGCGAAGTGGTGCTTACGGAAAAGCCGGTCGCTGCACCCGTCGTTGTCCACAGTCCCACCGCACTGGCCCTCCCTCCCAAGTCCTCCGTTTCCACTCCGTTCGTGGCTCCCTCCGCGAGAGAGACTGCCAAAGCGCCTCCGCAGCCGATCGTTTCGCAAAACAAGCGGCCGATCACCACGATGAACGAGCTCATCATCGATTGCATCCGCACCATCCCGGCGGGCGGCAAATACCAGGCGGACGCCGCTGCCATCGAGCTCCTTAAAACGGCCGTGACCGTTTCCGAAAAGCGTCTCGCTGTGATGCCGGATTTGGCGCGTCCCAGTTTCTGCTCCTCGGCCACTTATCTTGTCTTCCTCACCGCCATGGATCGCCTCCATCGCGGCAACCGCATCCGCCTTCCCGACGATGCCATGAATTCACTGCTTATCACCGGGCAGCCCGATGGCGAGGGCGTCTGGGGCCGCTGGAATGCCAATGGCCCCGGTACCGCCCGCCTCTTCCACGAACTTGGCCTCGGCCACAGTTTCAGCAATCCCGTGGCCGCAAAGCCCGGCGACTTTCTCAAGATTTGGTGGAACGATGAAATCGGCGCCAGCGAGCGCGGTCACTCCGTCATTTTCCTCGGCATCGGCAAAACAGAAAAAGGCGAAATGGGCGTCCGCTATTGGTCCTCCAACAAGCCTGGCGGCTTCGGCGAGGCCGTTGCCCCGATGAGCACCGTCAAGCGCATGCTCTTCTCCCGTCTCGACAACCCCCGCGCCCTCGCCAACGCAGCGCTTATCCCCGCCAGCGACCAATATCTCGCCGACATGCTCAAGCGCGCCAGCACCGAGGAAGAGATGTTCCGCATGTGCGGGGTGCAGTAGCGGCTCGCAAGCAGAACTGGCCCGCCTGAGCGGCACCGGGAGGATTGCCTGCACTGGTCTGGCTGAACGGGATGCTCATCTCGTTATTAGTAGCGAAGCGATTGAGAGTTTGGGAACTGAGATGGCACAGCCAGTGAAGTGAGGTCCCTCCACTCGTTCCTCGGTCGGGATGACGCGTTTTTAAAAAGGCGCTTCACGCCACTGTGTATTCGAAATCGCAACGCGAGATGGAAAGTCCATCCATGACTGCACCCGCGCCGCCCGGTCGTAGGTGTCCCACAGCATCGCGTGCGCGACCTGGACGCCGAGCAACTCTCCTTCCTGGCCGTCCTCGAGCACCTGCACGGCTGGCTTTCCTTGGAGTACCGCGGTCGGGCCGCGAGCAACCGTGTGGGCCTCGAGGGCGACGCCATTCACGAGGATGCGAATGTCCGTGCCGTGCCGTGCCTGGAAGTCGGCAATGAGCTGCGCGACTTCAGCCGCCGGTACCGCCTGGCGATTCTCGACCACCTTATCTGCATTGATGGCGAGCACGGCAAACGTGCTCG
>JAYUWZ010000007.1:0-2223 GCA_043753265.1 Verrucomicrobiaceae bacterium | reverse complement strand
GAGCAACCTGGATGGAACGGATCTGCTCTTCAGAGTGGCGTATTCGGGCATCGAGCACCTTCACATCGAGTCCGGTTTTGGCAGGGACATTCTTTCTGGGTACGACGGGAATGACTTCCTTTCCGGCGGTGGCAACAACGACACGATCTCGGGCGGGCAGGGGAATGACACGCTCTTTGGCGGGGAGGGGGATGATGTGTTGTCCGGCGACCGGGGAGAGAATGACTATGTGCTCGCGGGAGGCGGTAACGACATCATCAACGGCACGACGGGAAACCTGTGGGCGAGCGGGGATGCGGGCAACGATACGTTCAACCTATTCGTGAGCGCGGGCATCACGGAATCTGAAATCCTGGGCGGGGCCGATGTGGATAAGCTGGAATACAATGCGATCAACTCGACGCTTCCGCTGAGGATGCAAGCGAACGGGCCATTTGAGGGCATCTTGAAAACCGTGCGCAGCGGCAATCCGATCGCATTGGTTGAGTTTTCAAGCATCGAGATCACACGTATCCTCGGCACGAAATTCAATGACACGCTCCAGGGTGGCGACGCGGTGGATGAATTCTACGGCTACAAGGGGAATGATATCCTCGATGGAAATGCCGGAGACGATCAGCTCTTCGGAGGAGAGGGAAATGACACGCTGATCGGTGGCACTGGCGCGGACTTTCTCGTGGGCGGGCCCGGCAACGATGAATACGTCGTATTCAATGGTGACCAGAATGAAGATGTCGGCATTGCGGAGGGCCCCAATGGGGGCACTGACACTGTGGTTTCCTTCGATCAGCAGTATAGGATGCCCGCCAACGTGGAAATCCTCCGGCTGATGGGGAATGCGCAGGATGGCTATGGTGACGATGGGAACGACACCATTTACGGCAACGATTTGGCCAACGAGATCGGTGGGGGTGCGGGCAATGACTACATGGCCGGAGGCAAGGGCGACGACACCTACTATGTGGACGCCATCAAGGATGCCGTGAGGGAACTGAGTGGGGGTGGGCTGGATACCATTTTCGCGAGCGTGAACTACACGCTGCCAGTGTACGTGGAAAACCTGCGCCTGGAAGGCAACGCGACCACGGGAATCGGCAATGCCATTGCGAACCTGATTGTGGGGAATTTCCAAAACAATGATCTCGATGGCAAAGCGGGGGACGACACGCTCGTGGGTGGCGACGTATCACTCGGCTGGCGCGGGCTGGGTGAACGCGACCAATTGGACGGCGGACTGGGTGCCGACACATTCATTCTGCAACATCAAGGGGAGTCGCTTTACTTTGAACGGGGGGTGGATCTCGATGCAGGGTACGCTTCAATTAATCTCAAGATCGCCGAGGGAGACCGGCTGCAACTCGCGGGCAGTGCGGGCGACTACATCATCATGCCCGGCGCATTTGGCGGGCCGAATGGATTTGTGATCAACCTGAACGCTCCCGCGAATGCGACGATCCCGAGGGGGATTTACCTGGATGCGGATCGGGATGGGACGTTCACACCGGGGTTTGATGATCTAATCGCGGTGATTGGGCGGCTGCCGGGGAATGTGGATCTTGCGGACTTTGCGGATTTCGTGTAGGGTAAATTTTCTATCGATCTTACTCGCAAGCGGTGCGCATTGGACTACGGTGGCAGAGCGTAGCGGCGACACCGCCTTCGGATGGATTGCGGGCGGGTACGACTTTCCACAAGTCGGAGAATTTTGAATCCCGTTCCATATTCCTACGATTTCGGGTGCCATCTCGCAAAGCGAAGGCGGTGTCGTCGTTACACTTTGCTGCTCGCTCCGCTCGCCCCCTACGGGCTGCTTCGCAGGCTTTCTCACTCTGTTCGAATGCCACCGCAGTCCAAGGCGTTGCCGTTCGGTGTTTAATACCAGCGGAATATTTGATCGATCTTCGCCGCTACGCACGCAACGGATCGAGGTCTCGATCTGAAGTTAGTAAACGTCCGTGCCGGTCGATTGCGCGATTTCGCGGAAGCGAGCGATGATGCTCTGGGTGATTTTGCCGGGCTTGCCGTCGCCCAGGATGCGCTGGTCGAGTTTTACCGCGGCGATGACCTCGGCGGCGGTGCCGGTGAGGAAGCATTCGTCGCACACGAAGACGTCGTGGCGGGTCATTTCGCGCTCGGAAATCGGGATGCCCAGCTCGGCACAGATTTCGAACACCACTCCGCGGGTGATGCCGTCGAGTGCACCTGCCGAGAGCGGGGGCGTGG
>JAYUWZ010000006.1:0-2224 GCA_043753265.1 Verrucomicrobiaceae bacterium | reverse complement strand
GCACGCCCCGGCGACCGATGATCAGAGGCTGCGCGACTCGCTCGACCTCTTCCCCGGCTACGGGAGCATCGTGGATCGCCTCTCGCCATCCTCCGGCGAAATCCCCACGGCGGTGTCGTATCCGCACATCATTCAGGATGGCTCGGTCACGCCCGGACAGCACGCGAGTTTCCTCGGCAAGAAGCACGACCCTTTCCTCGTCTTGCAGGACCCCTCTTCACCCGGCTTCGCACTGCCAGAGCTCACGCTGCCTCGCGGACTCACACCCGAACGCATGCAGGCGCGCCGTGAATTGCAAAAGCTCGTGGATGCCCAGGCACGCTTGATGGATGTCTCCGACCAGGTGCGGGGCATGGATGGCTACTACGATCGCGCGATGCAAATGCTACAGAGCCCCAAGATGCGCGAGGCCTTCAATCTTTCCGCCCAGAGCGACAAAGTCCGCGACTCCTACGGTCGCACCAGCTACGGCCAGAGCTGCCTGCTCGCGCGGCGACTTGTGGAAGCGGGTTCAAAATTCGTCACCGTCTATTTCTCGGACAGCATCGGTGGCCAGAGCACAAGCGAAGGCGGCTGGGATACGCATGGTTTCAACAACACGCGGATGTTCCCCATCATCGAAAAGCGCCATCTGCCCATCACCGAGCAAACGTTGCCCACGCTGCTCATCGATCTCGAAGAACGCGGACTGCTCGACGAAACGCTCGTCGTATGGGCGGGCGAGTTTGGCCGCACTCCGACGATCAATGGCAACGTGAGCCGCGACCACTGGCCGCAATGCTACACCACGCTGCTCGCGGGCGGCGGGGTGAAACGCGGCTTCGTCCACGGAGCAAGCGACAAGACGGGGAGCTACCCGGCGGAGGATCCCGTAAAGCCGGACGATCTTGCAGCGACCATTTTCAACGCGCTCGGAATCGACCCGCACACGCAACTCCACACAGCCGACGGACGACCCGTGGCGGCCTCCGAAGGCAAGGTGCAGAACGCAATCTTCTCGTAAGTGGCAGAGGCGACCTGCCTCCATGCCTACATGAAACCCTTCGCCCGCAGCTTCTGCATGGCGTTGCGCTCGTGGGAATCCTGGCCGCGGCCGGCGCGTTCGCTGGTCTTGGTGTGCAGAAGTTCCTCGATGATGCCATCGATGGTCGCAGCATCGCTCTCGGCGGGCTTGGAGATGGGCCAGCAGCCGAGCGAGCGGAAGCGGTAGTTCTTCCCGTCCTTTGCAGTGCGGGCGAAATACATCTGCGGAATCGGGATGCCTTCGCGCTGGATATAGAGCCAGATGTCGCGCTCCGTCCAGTCCAGCAGGGCCTGCACGCGCACGTGCTCCCCGGGATTGCAACTCGTCGTGAACTGGTTCCAGAACTCCGGCGGCTGGTCTTTGTAGTCCCACTCGAAATCTTTCGTGCGCGGGGAAAAGTAGCGTTCCTTGGCGCGGGTGGGGTCCTCATCACGGCGGATGCCGGTGATTAGCGCGTCCCACTTGTACTCGGCCATCACTTGCTGGAGCGCCGCGGTCTTGAGCTCGTGGGTCACGGTTACCGGGTCCGCGGTATCGTAGCCGATGGGCTTGCCTTCATACGCACCGCGGCCGGCGCGGGCGTCCTCATTGATTTTCACGATGAGCTTCAGCCCGTGATACTTCACCGCCCAGTCGCGGTAGGTGAGCATTTCGGGGAACTCATACGTCGTATCGATGTGCAGGAGCGGGTAGGGGATATGCCCGTGGAAGGCCTTCTTCGAAAGCCAGATGAGCACATTGCTGTCCTTGCCCATGCTCCACGGCATGCAGATGTTTTTGAAATGATGATACGCCTCGCGGATGATGAAGAGGCTCTGGGCCTCCAGCGCATCGAGGTGCGCTGCGTCGTCGCGGGAGATTTGCTGTGGGAAAAACACAGGCGGCTCACCGGGTGTGGGTGCCGGATAGAGGTCGCCGTAGGCAGGATGATCGCGGAAATCGAGTTGCACGTGGTGTAAGGTCCATGCAGTGAAACGGGAAAATATTCAATTGTCTATCGGAAAAATAGGGAATCTTGTGAGAAGAGCCAATTTCCAGTGTTCCACAGCTCATTTCGGAGCGCTCGCAGTGCCTGTGATCCGTCCATCCGCGTCGCGATAAGTGATGGTATCTCCCGAGCGCGATGCGGTTCCAGTGATGCGGCCACTCCCGTCGCGATAGGTCGTGTTGCCATTGAATTCCGAGGACGTCCCGGTGATG
>JAYUWZ010000005.1:0-4907 GCA_043753265.1 Verrucomicrobiaceae bacterium | reverse complement strand
ATGACCATACGCACGCAGCAGACTTCCTCACGCCCCACGAGCTACCAGTCTGCTGAGGCCAGCGTGCTGGTTTCCGCGGAGCGTCCGCCCTTTGCCGGCCAGCTGGGCGGCGGCACGGTGGAGCTCGTCGCGGTGTCCCAGCATCCCTCCGATGAACTGCCCTGGTGGCAGATGGACGGCATGTCTGCGAAGGAGGGCCCATTCAAAAATACCGGCAGCCGCACCTTTGCGGGGCGCGATGAGCGGGCTTACGAGTTTGTGTTTCGCAGCAACGATTTGCCCGCCGGGACATCGTCCGCCTATTGGGAGGTGGAAGGTTATACCGCCGCATCGGGAGGTGGGATTCCTGCACTCCGCTCCAAGCCGGAGGAACTGCTGCCGGGTTATCTCATCTTCGTTGCTACGCTGCCCGATTCGTTCCAGCGCGCGAACATCAAGGTGGGGTTTGCATACGAGGCGTGGCATACCCTCTCGGAGAATGCGGCGAATAATTCCCTCGGCATCACGCGCGATTACGAAGGCACCGCCTGGCATATCACCCATGGCGCGGGTGTGGAAACCAAGGCCAATGAGCTGCAGGTGACCTTCTCCAACACGAGGGTGCAAGGGTACGAGGTGCGGGTGGTTGCAGTGAAAACGGACGACACTGAGTTCAGCAGAGCCCGCGAGATGCGCACCAACGAACAATCACAATGGTATTTCCCCGGCCTCACCATGGCCGATGTGAAGTCCTTCCGCTTCCAGGTGCGCCGCATCCGCTGGATCGAGTTTCGCGGCGTTGCGCTCTCGCCCATCGAGCGCACGCTGGAGCGTTCCTCGCCCAGCAACGCGACCCGCGCGCTTTACGAGGAGGGCATCCGGCTGGCTCAGGAGCGGCTGAATATCGCCCATGTGCGCAAGGAGGCGGGGACCGGGACAGCGCTGGATGTGGCACTTGCCGAGCGCGACCTTGCCATCGCTGAGGCGCGCGGCAATGCCGTGACGATTGCGGTGGCCAAGGAGCGCTACGCAGCGGCGCACGCGGAGGTGACGGAGAATCGTTATGCGGCGGGATTTGCCTCACAAGAGGAACGGGACGCTGCCCGAAAGGCGCTGAATGAAGCCCGTCTTGAGCGTGAAAAACTCAAGGGCGGCGGCGTGGAGAAGCAACCATGAGCCATACCGGACATTTCGCCGCCACCCGCTGGACCCTCGTGGTGCAGGCGCGTGGCGGCGGCAGCGAGGCCCGCTCCGCGCTGAGCGACCTGTGCTCCGCCTACTACGCACCGGTGGTCACCTTCCTGCGTGCAAGCGGACGCGATGAGGACGCCGCGCGCGACATGGCGCATTCCTTTTTCGCCGTGGTGCTCGCGGGCAATACGCTCGGCGGTGCGGACCCCGCACGCGGCCGTTTTCGCAGCTACCTGCTGGGCGCGGTGAAGCACTTCCTCGCCGACCAGCGCGACCGCGCCATCGCCGCCAAACGGGGCGCGGGCGTGGACCCTGTTCCGCTCGATGCCGGCACTGCCAGTGCCCCGGGTTTCGACGTACCCGCGCCCACAGTGGATGAGACGGTCTTTGACCGCCAGTGGGCACTCACCGTGCTCGCCCGCGCCTTGCAGGTGGTGGGCGATGAACTCGCGGCAGCAGGGAAGGGCATCCAGTTTGAGGTGCTCAAGCCGTGGCTCACCGGCGGCAGCGCGGGCACCCCACAAGCAGAGGCTGCGGCGCAACTCGGCATGAACGAGGCTGCGGTAAAAGTGGCAATCCACCGGCTGCGCCAGCGCTTTCGCGAGGCGGTAAAGGCGGAGATTGCGGAGACTGTCCCCGCGGAGAGCGACATCGATGATGAATTGCGGCACCTCATCGCCGTAATGGCTCGCTGATCCTTCCACTTTGTAACCTCGTTTTATTCCCACTTGGAGACGTCCACGTGTAATCCGAAAGGAGAATACCCTGTGATTACAAAAGTGAGCTGTATCCGACTTTCGCCGTATGGCGCGATTTTCGGAAATCTGAGAAACACAGCCCACTTACATTATCCATGAACACTTTCGCCACACTTTTCTCGCCAATCATGAGCCTTCTAGGTCACCGCGAAACCGGCCAGCGCAACCTGAACGACTGCAGCGATCCCGCCGACGGCGGCAACCTTCTCGGCACGGTCTGCGACGTGCATGGCTGCGAACGCCAGCTCGGCGAGGCTCCGGTGATTTCTGTGCGGAACTGCCCCGAGCAACTCGCCAATGCCAAGCGCCGCCTTTTCCCGCATAGCTGGACCGCCATCGGCACCTACGGCCCCAGCCGCCGCAGCAAGACCATAGCGGTCCGCTACTGCGAGACCTGCCGCACCGAGGCCGAGCGCTGGCTGCACGACCACATTGCACAGTAAAGTGTAGCGCGGACTTCCAGTCCGCCTTGGGGAGGGATTCCAAGGAGCAATGCCTGCCACTGAACAACCCACCCTGCGGACAGGATGTCCGCGCTACATTACTCAGGCCACGCGCTTTTCGAGAAGGCGGGCGAGCAGTTCGATATCTGCGGGGGTGATGCCGCTGATCTGTGCGGCGTGGCCCAGTGTACGGGGGCGATAATGGGCGAGCTTTTGGCGCGTCTCCATGCGCAGTCCCGCGAGGGAGGCAAAATCGGTCTCGGTGGGGATTTCGCGATCGTGCTCGGCAGCGAGGCGTTCGATGTCGCGGCGGTCGCGCGAGATGTAGCCCGCGTACTTCAGCTCGATTTCGAGTGACTCCCATAGCTCGGGCGCGGCTCCTGCCTGCAAGTCCTGGGGGATGTTCGTGTGGTCGTTGCCCGGACGCTTCAGCCATTGCATCAGGGAGGTTCCATCGATTCGCGCAGCGGTGGCGTGCGTGCGGAGTTCGGCGATGCGCGCGAGCTTGGTGCGCAGCGCTTCAGCGCGTCCGGCATCCACGAGCCCGAGACGATCCGCGATGGGCGTGAGCCGCACATCGGCATTGTCGCTGCGCAGGTGCAGGCGATGCTCCGCGCGGCTGGTAAACATGCGGTAGGGCTCGGTGACGCCCTTGTGGATGAGGTCATCGACGAGCACGCCGAGATAAGCTTCGTCACGCCCGAGCAGAAGCGCGGGCCGGCCGAGCAGTGAGAGTGCTGCGTTTGCTCCGGCGAGCAGACCCTGCCCGCCCGCCTCCTCGTAGCCGCTCGTGCCATTGATCTGCCCTGCAAAATACAGGCGCGGCACGCGCTTCGTCTCGAGCGTGGCGTGGAGTTGCTGGGGCGGGCAGAAGTCGTATTCCACCGCGTAGCCCGGACGGATGATCTGCGCTTTCTCCAGCCCCGGAATCGTGGCGATGACCTGTAGCTGTACTTCGAAGGGCAGGCTCGTACTAAGGCCGTTGATGTAATACTCCTCCGTGTGCCGGCCCTCGGGCTCGAGATAGAGGTGGTGGCTCTGCTTCTCGGCAAACTTCACCACCTTGTCCTCGATACTCGGGCAGTAGCGTGGCCCTGTGCCCTCGATCTTGCCCGCGTAGAGCGGCGAGAGATGCAGGTTTTGCCGAATGACCTCGTGCGTCGCGGCGGTGGTGTGCGTCTGCCAGCAGGGCAGTTGCTTCACCACAAGCGCGCCATCGCGCCATTCGTTGAGCGTGAAAAAATCGTCCGCCTTGCGCTCGCCGCCGGGCGTGATGCGCTCGGGCAGATAGCTGAATGGCTTTGCGGGTTCGTCGCCCGGCTGAAGTTCGCACACGCTGAAATCCACCGTGCGACCATTGAGCCGGCAGGGGGTGCCTGTCTTGAATCGTCCAACCTCAAAGCCGAGCTCGCGCAGGCAGTCGCTGAAGGTCGAGGCGGCGTCGCCCATGCGTCCGCCGCGCTCGTTTTGCATGCCCACATGGAGCAGCCCGCGCATGAAGGTACCGGTGGTCACCACGACCCCGCGCGAACGAATGCGCAGTCCCAGCGAGGTCTCGATGCCTGCCGCCGCACCATCGGAATCCAGCACCACACGCGTCACGTTAGCCTGGAAAATGTCGAGATGCTCCGTGCGCTCCAGCACGGCCTTGGCGCGAAATTGGTAGGCCTTTTTGTCCGCCTGCGCGCGGGGCGAGCGCACCCCCGGTCCTTTGCTGCCATTGAGCGTGCGAAACTGAATTCCCGTGGCATCGGTGTTCAGCGCCATGAGGCCGCCCAGTGCATCGATCTCGCGCACGATTTGCCCCTTCGCCTGGCCGCCGATGGCCGGGTTGCACGACATCTGCCCAATCGTATCCAGGTTTTGCGTGAGCATGAGCGTCTCGCACCCGAGCCGCGCAGACGCAAGCGCCGCCTCGATCCCGGCATGGCCGGCACCGATCACGATCACGTCATACGTCTTTGGATGGATCACCATTCCCGCACCCTACACACATTCCTGGCTGGATGGAATACGGGGATTTTTGCGTTTGGTTACGAGACCTGGGTTGGCTGGAAAAACAACAGGCACAGCCGGACGAGTTGGCTGTGCCTGTTATATTTCTGAATGAAGCTAGACCTTTACTCCGCCGCGGGGGTCTCGGGGGCTCCTTCGCTGCCCTCTGTGCCTTCCTCGTCATCGTCCTTGTCGGCGACTACGGGGGCGATGGCGGTGAGTTTTTCGGCTCCCTTGAGGTCCATGAGTTTCACGCCCATGGTGTTGCGGCTGGTCTCGCGGATTTCCTTTACGCGGGTGCGCACCATCTGGCCCTTGTTGGTGATGAGCATGATTTCGTCGCTCTCGCGCACGGTGAGTGCGCCGACCACGATGCCGGTTTTGTCGCCGGTCTTCATGGTGATGACGCCCTTTCCGCCGCGGGACTGGATGCGATAGACCGGGCCTGCGTCGTCGTCGAACGGCGTGCGTTTGCCGATGCCGTTGGCGCCGGCGACGAGGAGCGTGGAGCCCGGGTCGACGATGGCGGCGGCGACCACGA
>JAYUWZ010000004.1:0-10268 GCA_043753265.1 Verrucomicrobiaceae bacterium | reverse complement strand
ACGGCAAAATTCGAGCAATTCTACCACATCAACCCGTCGCTCACCGCTTTCGCATTTCGACACGAATGACTGCGGACGTTGCAACGCTTTAGCTACCTCGCCTTGAGTAAGGCGGGCAGAAACTCTAGCAGAGCGTAAGAGAACCAAGAACCTTTCATAGTTCGGGCTGTAGAGTGATTTTTGCGCGCCTCGTTCAGGCATTTCCCCGATTTTCCCACTGGGGTTTGAATATCCCAAAATGGGATACCTTTAGGCGCATTGACCTTGCGAATTCTCAACGAGTGTTCACAATTCTTTTCCAGCATGAATAAGCTCATCCTCTTCATAGTCGTCGTCGGCGCAATTGGTTGGGTGAATCACCGTGAAACCGCGAAAGCGAAAGCGCTGGCAGACAGCCTTTTACAGAAAGAGGAGCAAACAAAAGCGGTAGTGCCTCCAAAGAAGGAAGCACCAAAACTCGCAAGAAAAGCGCAAGACGGCACCGTTTACCTCAAGCGTCGAATAGCGGTCACGCACGATGCTGGATCACGTGGGATAGAGGCAGGAACCTCTTTAAGTATTCTTGAAAAAAGGCAGGGTCTTTTGAGGGTGCAAAGTGATGGGCTCCCATTTGAGATTGAACTTGCCGACGTGACAGACGACCTCGATGAGGCTTTCAACATCCAACGCATTGTAGCATTGCAGAAAGTTTCAGCCGACAGGCTTGCGCAACAAAAGGCGGACGAGGCTTTCAAATTGGAAAGGGAACGTCAGCAAACAGGAGAGAAACAGAAGCCTAGTTCCGCAGTGGCAAGTTTCGAATCACAGCAGCAAGAGCCACTGTTTGGGGAGAGAGGGGAAAACCCTTTGAATCGCGGAGCGTATGACCAGCATCGGGCGTTCTTCCCGCGTACGCCGTCAAATGACTCTGCGAATGAAGCGAAGGCTAAAGATTTGCAAAACCGCATAGCTGCCGAATCGCATCGGGAAAAACAATTGGCTGCGGCGGAGCAAGCGCGGGAGAATGAAAAGCTACAAAAGCGGATCGACACTGCCAACAGAGCGACCACCACAGCTTTGAAGGCTCAGGTTGCTGAGATTAATCGAGATGCGCGGAATCTGCCCCTCAATAAGCGTCTTTCTGGTGAGCAGGAGTCGGAAAAACATCGTCTCCAATCTGAGATCCGAAAACTAGAACGGGATCGTAGTCCATTGGGAAGATGATGGCAGGGGAAAATTTGTTTTAATACCCCTCTCGAACTGCCCTCAGAGGTGTTTCTCCAAATTCCAAAAATAGCCACCCTTGGAAAGCAAATTGGAAAGTAGCCACCAAACTATCGAAGGGCACCTTCGAAACTGTCTTCCTCACGTGAGAAACTGTTCTCCGGATGGAATCTGCGCGTCCGCTCTTCGCTCCAAAAGCTTTTCACATATTCCTCGCGCGCTTTTTTCTCCCACCCTTTTGTGCCAATGTAGCCAGCTGAGGCATGATGAAATGTCCCGAATTTTCTGATCGCAGTCCTCCCATACATCGTACGATCCCAGCCACGAAAAAATACCTCGCAATTGCGATTCAGAATCTCGTGGGGCACCTGGCGTCCTTCGGCGGATTGGTACGGCATTACAATATCAATTTCTTTTGTGGGATACGCGATTGTGTAGGCGAAATCTCGATGCCCTTTTAAAGAGCCAGCCTTGACACTTGAGATGGATGAAATCGCATCGGGCATAGCTCCAAGAAGGAAACCTCTGATCATATCCAGAAAAGCATCTGATGAATCGTCGACGTGAAAAACGGCGTGCAAATGCGGGTTCAGCAACAGAGGAAAGAAGCTACGGATGGAAAGTTCTTCTGCGCAAAACGCGCCTAGAATCACCCGCTCTTTCACAGCCGATGAAATCGCGCCATTTATAGCGTTCCAAATCGGAAGAACGGCCGAAAAGTCATGCTCCCCCTGCACGACTACCGCTTGCTTGATCCCAAGGGTCACAAATATGAACTGGCGCCCATCAAACGCAGGCAAGAAGGTTTTCCAAGTGGCGTGTTTGCGAGCGTAAGCGCATCGACTACAGAAATGCCAACGCTGGCAGCTTCCAGAGCCTCCCCATGTTGTCGGAAGAGCACACCGAGCCATTCGCTGCGCAAAAGAGGCATTGCTCATGATAAGGGGATACATTGTTTCAAAATAATTTCCCTTCTCGAAACGCCTCCAGTCCTTTGTGCGCCGTTGTTCCAGCAAGGAAAGTAAGCTCCGTTGAAAGGGTGAAAGAGCGTCAAAATTCGAAAGAATCTCTTCTCGGCAAGTCCAGTCCAAATTTAAGGGGGAGAATCTACGTTTGAAAGACTCGGTATATGTACTAAATAGAGGAAATAGTGGGGTTTCGTTCACTTTAGCAGGTGCTTTCCACAAAGTTTTCGATGTCCTGAGAGGGGATCAGGATTTTGCGCGTCGCTTTGCTTGTTCTTAGCAGTCCCCTTTTGAGAAAGCGTCGCACGGTTTTCTGGCTCACTCGCAGAGCATTGGCGGCTTCACTAATTGTGTAGCAGATTCGATTTGATTTGATTTAGGGTTTTCGCTCACAAGCGAAGCTTAACCATGTCAAGCCAAATTGTCAAGAAAAATCAATCACATAACAAAAAAGTAATTTGACACAGCGCCGAGTAAGCGTCGCGGCACCTAAAAATAGTTCGACTAATTGCCTTAAAGTTTAAACTCCCAACTTATCACGCACTAAATGTCATCCGTTCCGCCATGAGCGTGCTGTGCTCTGCGCGCAGATGCCCATAGGTCCTAGCCGCTAAAATTCCACCGTCCGAATGCCCTAGCCAGTCGCCAATAGTCTTGAAGTTGATTCCTTCCTCAAGCGCATTGGAGGCAAAGAAGTGTCGCAAGGAATGTACGGTGAAGTTTTTCAAGCCAGCCCTTTTGCAAGCAGCAGCCAAAGCGGCCCGTGGAGATTGAATGGTGAAAATTCGTTTCTGCGGGCTGGCCGAACTCTCTTCCTGAATGCGTTCAACTAGACGGCGCAACGATGGGAAAAGTGGAATGCTGCGCTCCTCATGGTTCTTCGTTCCACCCTCCCCTCCAGTCACGAGAAGAGAACCAAGTTTCGCATTTGCATCGCAAAATTTCACCTCCCTTGCCTCCCCCACGCGCATGCCGCTATAGGCAAGAAATTCAATCATGTCTGCCGCGCCTGATTGGACGGCGTAGCTAGAGTTGCGCAAGTGCTCGATGAGGTGGGTGAATTCAGCCCTGGTCGGCATCTCTACGACTGTTTTGGGTTGCTTGCGCCTTTTGAATTTCTCCGCTGGATTTTCAAGAAGGATACCACGGTCGCAAGCATAGCGGAAAATGAGACGGAGGGATTCAAGTTCGATGTTGTGGGAGCGTGCCGATATGGAGGCTCCGCGCTTTTTCCTCCACTCGTCGATTGTTGCGTGATGGATTGAGCGGATGGGTATGCCTTTGAAAAATGGGGTGAGGCCAACGACTGCAACCCTGCGCCTATCGTAGCTTTTTGGTTTGAGAGCAGGGCTAACGGAGGCCAGCCATTGATCTGCCACTTCCTCAAAACGCAGGTTGCGAGAGTCATTCCCAATGAGGCGGTCTGCCTTCCCTCGCAAGTCGGAGAGTCGGCGCTTGGCAATGACGAGATCCTCCGTTTTCAGAGATTTCTTAATCTGCTTGCCCCTGACCTTGATCAGGGCAAAATACGTCCTGTTGGCGTTGCGATAGAGACACTCACCAACTCGTTGGAGAACCTGTGATTTTGGATGCTCGGAAGGCATGAAGAAACCATAAGGTTACTTAAACGGGTTACAAGTTCGAATATCCACGCCAGAAAATCAGTTAGAACCGCCTGATTTTCAGTAGTTTGGAGGGATGGCAGAGCGGTCTAATGCACCGGTCTTGAAAACCGGCGGGCCGAAAGGTCCCGTGGGTTCGAATCCCACTCCCTCCGCCACTTCACTGGAAGTTGGGTGAATTTGCGTATAAGGTAACTGGTTCCCCGCAGGTTGTCCCAGCGTCTCCATGAAGTTGCCTACCGTCACCATCCTTTTCGCCGCGCTCGCCACCGCGAGCGCCGCCGAGCCGCATCCTGGCGCGGTGCTTTATAAAAACCTGTGCGCCGAGTGCCATGGGGACAAGGGCGAGGGCGTCGCGAAAAAGTACGACGAGCCGCTTTTCGGGGAGCGCACCGTGGCCTCGCTGGCAAAGCTCATCGACCGTACCATGCCGGAGGACGAGCCGGAAAAGTGCTCCACAGAGGAATCCGAAAAAATCGCGGCCTACATCTACGACGCCTTTTATTCCGCAGAGGCCCGAGCGCGGAACAGCCCGCCCAGGCACGAACTCGCGCGCCTCACGAACCGGCAATTTCGCGAGTCGGCGGCAGACCTGCTCGGCAGCTTCCGCAAGACGATAGCGCCCGGCCCGGCAACGGGTTTGCGCGCCGAGTATTTCCAGTCCGACGGAATGAACAAAAAGAAGAAGCGCGCCTTTGAGAAGACGGACAGGGCGATGGACTTCGATTTCGGTGAAGGCAGCCCCGGTGAGGGAATCACGGCGGAGCAATTTTCCATCGCGTGGAACGGCTCGCTCCTCGCGGGCGAGACGGGCACCTACGAATTCCGTGTGCGCACGCCGAACGGGGCGCGCGTGTATGTGAATACCGACTTCGGCGCGGGCGACGGCAATTTCCGCGACGACAGCGACGCAAAGCGCGAGACTCCGCTCATCGACGCATGGGTGAGCAGCGGCGACCAGGTGCGCGAGGAGACGGGGCGCATCTTCCTGCTCGGCGGGCGCAGCTACCCGTTCCGCCTCGACTACTTTAAATACAAGGACAAACGCGGCTCGGTGCGGCTGGAGTGGAAGCAACCCGGCGGCGTATGGAGCGTGGTCGCGGCACCTTATCTTTCGCCCTCGCCAGCCGTGCGGGTGGCGATTGTGGATACCGCATTCCCCGCGGATGACGGCAGCCTCGGCTACGAGCGCGGCACGTCCATCTCCAAGGAGTGGCACGAGGCCACCACCAAGGCCACGCTCGCAGTGGCCGCAGAGGTTTCGGCCCGCCTCGGCCCACTGGCCGAGGTGAAAAAGGACGCCCCGGATCGCCCAGAGAAGCTCAAGGCCTTTACGGTAAAGTTTGCCGAGCGCGCATTCCGCCGTCCGCTCACCCCGGAACTCCAGGCGCTGTATGTGGACCGCATGTTTGCCGAGGGCATCGCGCCCGACGTTGCCGTGAAGCGGAGCGTCATCGCGGTGCTGAAGTCGCCACGCTTCCTTTACCCGGAGCTGATGGAGGCCGGTGACCACGCTGTGGCCGCGCGGCTGGCGCTGAATTTGTGGGACTCCATTCCCGATGCCCCGCTATGGGACGCCGCCAGCAAGGGCGAACTGAAGACGCCAGACCAGGTGCGCGCGCAGGCCGACCGCATGGCGAAGGATCCCCGCGCCAAGGCAAAGCTCACCGCGTTTTTCCACAACTGGCTCGGCGAGGATGAGGTCGACGACGTGACAAAGGACGCCAAACTTTTCCCGGGCTTCGACCCGGCGGTGGTGGCCGATCTCCGCACTTCCATGGACCGTTTTGTGGAACACGTGGTGTGGGGTGAAAAGTCCGACTACCGCGAGCTGCTCCTGGCCGATTACCTTTTCGTGAATCAACGTCTCGCCAAATTCTACGGCATGACCTCGCCGGTGGATGACTCATTCCAGAAGCTGGAATTCGAGCCCAGCCAGCGCGCGGGAATCTTCACGCACCCGTTTTTGCTCAGCGCGTTTTCCTACCACAAGAGCACTTCGCCGATTCATCGCGGAGTCTTTCTCACACGCCACATCATGGGCCGCATGCTCAAGCAGCCCAACGTGGCGGTGGAGTTCAAGGACGACCTCTTCGATCCCACGCTGACCATGCGCGAGAAAGTGACCACGCTGACGAAGAAGGAATCGTGCATGGGATGCCACGCAACCATCAACCCGCTCGGCTTTTCGCTCGAGCGCTACGACGCCGTGGGCCGCTTCCGCACGACGGAGAACAACAAGCCGGTGAATGTGGCCACGGAATACCACACCGCCGAGGGAGAAACCGTGAAGCTCAATGGCGCGCGCGATCTCGCCGAGCATACCGCCGCGAGCGCCGCAGCCCGCCGCGGGTTTTTGCGGCACCTATTCCACTACGCCATCAAGCAAACCCCCGCCGCCTTCGGTCCCGAGACCATGCAGAAGCTCGATAACCGGTTCGTGGAGTCCGGCTACCACGTGCGAAAGCTCTTTGTGGAAGTGGCCGCCATCGCCGCACTGGAACGCCCCGAGCCCGCAAAGCAGGCGAGCATCAAGTAGCGGCTGCGCTCGTAGAACATCTGCCACCCAAAGCCATCCCAGAAGCCTGTGGCGCGTGAGCGCTCTTTTTGAACGCGTCATTCCGAGGGAGGAACGAGTCGAGGGACCTCACTTCACTGGCTGTGCCATCTCAGTTTGGAATTGTAACCCCTACAGGCGGAGCTGAGATGGCAATACAAGTAGAGTGAGGTCCCTCGACTCGTTCCTCGCTCGGGATGACTGTTTTCAAAAGGGCGCTGACACGCTTGTTTCAAAGCCCTCCAGCGTCACGCGTACAGCAGCCTGCCAACAGGTGGTAATCCTCTCCTCCAGCGTCTAGCGCCGAAACGTGCTAGTCCCCCTTGCGAGGCAGCGCGACCTTTCCGGTGCGCGTGAGCGCGGCGATGCCGAAAGGATCCATCAACGTGATGAACTTGTTGATTTTGCTCTCGTTGCCACTCACCTCGATGGTGAAATTGCGCGGCTGCACGTCCACGATCTTCGCACGGAAGATGTCGCAAATCTGCATCACCTCGGCACGGGTATCGGCCGTGATGTTCACGCGCATGAGCACCAGTTCGCGGTCGACGTATTCGCCATCGCGGAAATCCTGCACCTCGATGACGTCGATGAGCTTCGCGAGCAATTTCCCGACCTGGTCCAGCGTGCGGTCATTGCCGCGTACGACGATGGTCATCCGCGAAGTGGATGGATCGAGCGTAGGGCCCACGTTGAGCGAATCAATGTTGAACCCGCGCCCACTAAACATGCCGGCGATGCGGGTGAGCACCCCAAACTTGTTTTCGACGAGGACGGATAGCGTATGGCGCATAATCAAAGGGCGCGGAACCTGCCGGGACTCCCCCATCCCGTCAAACGCAAACTGAAAGGGAATTGCACGGCGCATACTTGCCCCATCGAGTTTGGAACAACACCGGGGGCGTGCCGTGCATCAAGGAGGGGTGGCGGTGGCGTGTTTGTTTGGCCCCTTCCTTATGGGTGCATTTTGTGAATTTGGACGGTTATTCCACCCGCGCGCACACCGCGACGAAGTGAGGTCCCTCGACTCGTTCCTCGCTCGGGATGACTGTTTTTAATAGGGCGCTTCGCGCCACCGTGGCTTCGAATGATCACTGAGAGGACGAACTCCCAATTCATCTCCGCACAACAATCACGCCCGTGTTATGGTTCTCAACATGACAGTGAATAAGGGGAGGCTAAACACACGCAGCGGCTCCTATTCCTCGTCGATTGAAACCCTGAAAAATGTTTGGGGCCGCCGACCCATTACACCGCGTCGGCGACCCCAATGTTCCCCCCAGAACGCGGACATAGACTCATATCCCGGCCCGATGTTCAAAAAAACATCCCGTTATTAATCCCCTCAGAGAGATAAACCTAAACGTGTGTAGGGCGGGGATGAGGCGAGGTACCCGTACGTAGTCCCGCCTTTAGGCGGAAGAAACGGGGAAGGTTTGCATTCAGCTCTCCTCTGCATCGGAATCTCTATGTGGATCGAGCATGCATTCCGCCTAAAGGCGGGACTACGTACAGAGGCTCGTCCCTACGCTATGCCCGTGGCGGCTCGGCGGCGGTGGAGATCACCGCTTTTTGCAGCACCTTGGAATTGCGCCCGCTCGTGTCGTATTTCTTCCTGCGCTCGGCGGGCAGTTCATCGGGCGGGACCTCCGCGTAGCCGCCCTTTTGCTGGAAGTAGTTAAACGCCTGTGTGCTCAGCGCGAAAATGTGGCGCGCGCCACGCTGCGCCGCAAGCTGCTCGGCAAAGGCCATGAGCTTCCGGCCATGTCCCTGCCCCTCGTGCGCGCGGGCCACATACAGGCAGGCCAGCTCGGCCTTCTGCGCATCCGGGTAAACGTGCACGGCCACGCAGGCCACGAGCTGGCGGTCGATTTCGAGCACCCACCAGTCGTCGATTTGCGCCAGGACATCCGCGCGCGTGCGCTTCACGATCTCGGCGTGCTCGACGCTGCGCTTGATGAGCTCCAGCACGGCGCGCACGTCCTTCTTCATCACGCGGCGGATTTGCTGGTAGTCGTTGCTGTAAATCATCGTGCCCACGCCCTCGGTGCTGAAAACCTCGGAGAGCAGTGCCTCGTCCGTGCTGCCATTCAGCAGATGCACCCGCGGCACCCCGCCACGGCAGGCCCGCGCGGCGTGCTCGAGCTTGGAGAGAATGCTGCGGTCAAACTGCCCGCGCCGCTTTTTCGCCAGGTCCTCCGCCTCGCTGATGCTGAGCTGCCGGAGCAGCGCGCCGCTCTCGGTCACGGCATCGCGCGCGCCGAGGAAAAGAATCTTCATCGCCTGGACCGACTCCGCCACCTCCACGGCGATGGCGTCGCTGTTCACGCGGAAAGTGCGGCCTTCGCCATCGAAGCCGATCGGCGGGATGACGGGGATGACGCCCTCGTTGAGCAGCATCTGCAGCAGGCCCCTGTCCACGCGCTCCACCTTGCCGGTGTGCTGCTGATCCACGCCGCCGAGGATGCCCGCCGGATGCGCGATGATCACGTTCGCGTACGCCGCGCGCAGGTCCACGCTCGTGAGCCCCTGCATGATTTCGTTCATCAGCGTGGTCGCCGCGTCGAGCGCGACCTTGAGCGTCGGCTCGTCGGTGATTCCCGTGCCGTCGTTGTTCGTGAGCTTCACGCCGCGCTGCGCGCCGAGCTGGTCGATCTGGTGCGCCGCGCCGTGCACGAGCACCACGCGCACGTTCAGCGAGCGCAGCACCGCGAGATCGAGGAGCACGTTGGAAAAATTGGATGATCCCGCCACCTCTCCATCCACGGCCACCACGAAGATTTTTTCGCGGAAGCGTGGAACGTAGGTTAGGATGCCGCGCAGATCTGAAACTTTCATCGAGCCGGGCGCTTTTGCGGCACACAGCCCCACGTGAAAAGACGAATCTCACACGAAATGCGGAAAGAGTGTTGTCGGCCCGCTGGGGACCCGCCGGAATTTGCCCTGGTGCGATTGGCGATTGGCGGTGGTGGATGACGCTTTCTGGGCGGATGAATGAGCGCAGCCGGAGGCCGCTTTTAATAACAGGCGCTTTGCGCTGTGCTTTCTCATGCCGCTCGGAGAGCGCCATCCACCTTCAAGCGCCTTCGGGAGATGGTCACGTTACGCAGATATCAGGATTGGTTGTGGCCCCGCCCCACGAATTTCGTGGCTCCTATGATCGCAAAAAATTGGCCAAAATGTGACTGTTACGATTTAAAGGCATTCATCAGATGCATCAAAGCTCGACGGAGTAAAAATACTTAGGTATCACGTCATCTTCCTCAATCCCTACCCCAATGTCCCAGCTTATATCCTTCCCTGATGGGTATATACACATTACCCCATCAGGCCTGCTCAACGAAGAATCCCTCAACCAAATGGCCGAAAACGTCTCCAACATGGGTAACTCCTGTAGGCGGACTCCTCATCGTCTCATCGATCTCACCGAAGTCACCTCCATAGAGATTGGCTTTTCCCACCTGTGGTCGCTCGCCCAGCGCTGCAAAATGCATCCGCCCCGCAACCCGGTAAAATGCGCGATAGTGGCCTCTGTGCCGGTGCACCTGGGCTACGCACGCATGTACCAGCGAATCAACGATCACCCCGGCATTTCCATCGCTATTTTCAATGAGGTGGCGCATGCCCGGGAGTGGCTGTTTTCAGCACAGGACCTCGACCCCGAGCTGGCAGGAGTTGTTGCTGCCAGAGAGCGCGCACCTGTCCCTGAACTGCCAGCTCCCGCAGAAGCGGTGGAACTCAATGCAGTCTTGTACCGCGGTGAGTGAGAGACGCAGCCCAAAGTCTGTGTTTACCCTCTCCTAATCACCGTCCTCTTCAGAACCATAACATGGGGCGTGATTTCCTGTGCGGAGATGACGTGCTTGGTCGCTCGTAATTCATCACGTGCAGCAATATGGCAGGCATGCCTATCCCCAGAGG
>JAYUWZ010000003.1:0-4910 GCA_043753265.1 Verrucomicrobiaceae bacterium | reverse complement strand
AGAATGTAGAATGTGGAGGCCAGTGCCAGTTTAGCACCATCGGGAACAAGCGCCGCGAGCGTCCTGCAGCATCCCGATGGCATCTGCGGAGAAGGCGTCTGACCTTCTCGTTGTGGGGATTGGTGACAACAACCGCTCTCCGCAATGGATCCAGCCATCGCTTTCGTAGGACTTAACTCTAACAACGCGCAGTGATTGGAAATCACAATCCACCCCATGAATGCCAATAAAAAAGTGGCAATGCGCAGGGTTGAACTGTGGCGGAAATAGTTCACTACGATAAGGCTATCGTTGCAGATTTGGAGTTGGATGCCAAACACAGCATTTTTGTTGAAACAACAAATCGCCTGGCGGTGCGATCCGTTGAATCCAAACCAAAAGTTCTGGTTCTGCGGTCATTGTGGGCCTCGAGTACCTCACCTCAAAGCATTCCACCGTTGACATACTATGCGCATTGCCTATTTGTCCGCCCCGTGCGACCTCGCTCGTTCATCGCGTTAATAACGCTACTCGGATGGCTTTTTGCCTTCGGGCATGTGCTGCTTGAACATGACGAGGCCGGTGGGATTGCAGTGCATGACGCGATGACTGAGGAGGGGCACGACAGTCACCATCACGATGATGACGCCCCGGTTGACGGCGAGCATCATCACGAGTTCGCGGCGCTGGAGGGAAGCCAATGGGTGAAGGCAGCCGACACCCAAAAATTCGCCCCTGCCTGTGTCGTACTTTGCAATGCCTTGGTGGAACAAATGGTCGCGTTGCTGCGCGAAATTCGGAAGCAGAGTGAGCGTCCAAGTCTTGAGCATTCTCCGCCCGATGAACGGGCTTCCGGTTGGTTGTTGGTGATTCAGACCGCGCATCCTGTGCGCGGCCCTTCTCTGGTTTCGTAAACATCAGTTCCATTCGGGACTGATGTCTTTTGCTGTCACGGCGCACTGTCGCTCCGTGCCTTTTTTCACGTTCGCGCCACGTTCGGCGCATTCAATCCCGCACTCTCGTTTTCCATGATTTCCAAGATACTTACTTTCGTTTTCGTCGCTGGCCCCCTTTGGGCTGGCACCATCTCTGTCTCACTTGAAGAAGCCCCCTCCTATGCACTGAGGCACAACCCGCAAATTGCTGCTGCTGCTTTCCGCATTGATGAAGCGCGTGGGCGTTTGCTCGGCTCAGGACGCCGCACCAATCCCGACCTCGAAATCGGATTCTCACAAAATATCCGAAGACCCGAACGGGCGGTGGACTTGGCTTTGATGCAGCGGTTTCCAGTCACTGGACGGCTTTCTTTAGAAAAAGCCGTGTCGCGCGCGGAGCTGGCCGTTGCGGAAGCAGAAGTTCTCGACGGAAAACGAAAGCTCGCAGCAGAAGTGCGCGCCGCAGCTATAAAATTCGTGGCAATCAGGGCGCAGCGGGAACTTCGGAAACAGCAACTCAGCAACAGCCGTGAGCAGTCCGAGTTTGTCACCAAGCGGATTGCTGCGGGTGAGGCATCAACAGTGGATGCGGCTCAAATTGACCTGGAGTCGCGACAACTCGAAGTAGAATTGCTTCAACTCGACACGGAGCGTGTGAGGCACGCAGGCGATTTGCGTTTGCTACTTGGGGTTTCGGCGGGTGACGGAGTGGAAATCACCGGGATGCTTCCCAAGCCTGCTGCATTGCCAAAGAAAGGTGCCTCTGGTGAGGGCCGTCCAGACCTTGCGGCGGCGCGGCACAACGCGGACGCGGCACAACAGGCGGTCGCGCTCGCGAGAGCGCGCAAGTGGGAGGACATTGGCGTTGGGCTTACTGGCACTGGTGAGAGGATGGAAGACGCGCCAGATGGTTTTTCGAACGATTACTTCCTCGGCTTCAAGTTGAGCGTGCCCTTGCCATTCTGGAACAAGAATGAAGGCCGCATTGCGGAGACGACCGCTGCCGCTGCACGCGCGGACAAAGAAATTTATGCCCTCTCGCTAAATATTCGGGCCGAAGCAGAAGGCGCACGCGGTGAAATGGCTGCACTGGCAAAACTCATTGTCATGATGGACGACGGGCTGTTGCCAAAGGCGGCAGAAGTGGAAGCTCAGTTGCGTGCCTCGTATGGCACCGGGCAAACGCAACTCCCCGAAGTGCTGCGCGCTCGGGCTCGCACTTTGGAACTGTCGCAGCGACGGGCAGATGCCTTGCGGGATTACCACCTCGCACGGGCTCGCTACGACGCCGCGACAGGCGGCACACCATCAGCAGGAGGTAAGACGAACAAATGACGCCTTTACTGATTGTCCGCGCCCTCCTCAGCGGCGCGCTCATCGTCACGGTGAGTGAGTTGGCGAAACGGAACAACTTCACTGCCGCTATTGTCCACTCTCTGCCGCTCGTGTCACTGACTGCGCTCGTGTGGCTCTACACTGACACACGCGATACCGCACTCGTTGGCCGTCACTGCGAAGGCACTTTCTGGTTCGTTCTGCCTTCGCTCCCTTTTTTCCTCCTGTTGCCTTGGCTGCTCCGCCACGGCTGGGGCTTCTGGGCCGCGCTGTCCATCGGCATCGCCGTCACTGTCGCACTCTACTTCCTCACCATCCAATTGCTCGCACTTGCGGGCGTAAAATTCTGAAAATCATGCTCAAATCTCTCTTTCTCACCATTTGTTTTGCCGCCTCCGCACTTGCCGCAGGCGACCCCAAACGCGCCGCCAATTCGGTAATTCTCAACGAAGCGGCAGTCGCAACACTGAACCTCACAACCGTCGAAGCCGAGGAAACGGACTTTGAGGAAACCGTCTTCGCGCTTGGTCGCATTGAAATCTTTCCCGGTAAGAGCGCTGTGGTAAGCACTCGGGTGCCAGGCCGAGCTGCCACCGTGCTCGTGGCTCCCGACCAAAAGGTGGAAAAAGGGGCCGAATTGGGACGAATTGAGAGCCGCCAAGCGGGTGACCCACCGCCCACGAGTGCGCTCATTGCGCCACTTTCCGGCTACGTCACCAAACTCGCGGTGCAACCGGGCCAACCAGTAACGGCAGAATCATCTCTGATGGAAATCGTGGATTTATCGGAAGTCCGGGCAATCGCCTTCATTCCTGAACATCTCGCGAGCAAATTGAAGGCTGGGTTAAAGTCCCACATCCGAGTGCCTGGCTTTCCTGATGAGCACTTCGAAGCAAAACTGGAGCACATTGGAACACTCGCCGATAGTGCGAACGGCACCTTGGAAGCCGTCTTTCATGTCAGCAACCCGGATGTGAAATTGCGACCCGGCATGCGCGCGGAGTTTTCAGTTGTCACCGGGAAGCGGGAAGCAGTCATGAGTGTGCCACGGGAGGCGATTCAGGGGGATGGCACCCAGCGGTTCGTCTATGTGGCGGACTACGAATTGAAAAATGCCTACGTGAAAACGCCGGTCATCGTTGGCGCACAGAACGACCGACTGGCAGAGATTCAAAGCGGTGTGCTGCCGGGTGACCAAGTGGTGACCCGGGGGGCTTACGCACTCGTCTTCGCGGGGAAAGGAAATACCTCGCTGAAAGAGGCGCTGGACGCCGCGCACGGTCATCCGCACGGGGATGACGGTTCGGAACTCACGGATGAGCAAGCCAAGGCTGCGGCAAACAAAGCCAATGGGGGAGCGGGAGGAAGCGGCCACGCCAGCGGCTTCACAACGCTCGCCATGTTCTTCGCCGGTACCACTGGTCTTCTATTCGTTCTGCTCGTGGCGATGGGCTTCTCGCTTCGCAAACGCCCCACCGCCTAACGCCATGCTGACAAAACTCATTCAACTATCGCTGCGGAGCCGCCCCCTGGTCCTCGCTTTGGCGATATTGCTCCTTGTGCTTGGCGTGCAAACTACACGCGACCTGCCGGTGGAAGTGCTGCCGGATATGACCAAGCCAACCGTGACTATCCTCACCGAATGTCCCGGCCTTGCGCCGGAAGAGGTGGAAAATCTCGTCACACAGCCAATTGAAAGCTCGGTGCAAGGCGTTGGGGGTCTTGACCGTTTGCGCTCCAATTCCGATGTGGGCCTTTCGCTGGTCTTTGCGGAGTTTTCGTGGGGCACTGACATTTACAAAGCGCGTCAGCTTGTGCAGGAGCGATTGCAGGCCGCGAGCGCCAGCTTGCCGGAAGGAATCAAGCCCGGACTGACTCCCGTTTCGTCGCTCATGGGGGAAATCCTGCTGGTCGGTCTTCGCAGCAAGGACATGCCGGGGCGCGACCTTCGCACACTCGCTGATTGGACGGTGGCAAGGCGCTTGCAAAGCATCGCGGGTGTTGCCGAGGTTCTCACCATCGGTGGTGGAGTGAAACAGGTGCATGTGCTTCCTGACCCTCATCGACTCGCTGCACATGGAGTGACGTTTGCGGAGCTGGAAACTGCCGTATCGAAAGCGGCGAGCAATTCTACAAGCGGCTACCTGACGACGAGCACGCAGGAAATCATGGTGCGGAATCTCGGCATGAGTACCGACCTCAACGACCTTGGGCGCACGGTGGTCAAGACACTTGGCGACCGCCCCGTGCTCATCAGCGACGTGGCGCGTGTAGAGTATGGGGTGCAGCCCATGCGCGGCGATGCGAGTATCAACGGGGAGACGGGCGTGATTCTCAGCATAGACAAGTCACCCGGTTTCGACACTTTGAAACTCACCGCGGCCATCGAAAAGGCACTGGAAGACCTCAAGCCGTCGCTGCCCGCTGGCGTTGAAGTGAGCCTCCTTTTCCGACAGGGCGATTTCATTTCTCATGCGGTCGGGAATCTGAAGGAAGCGATTCGCGACGGTGCCATCATGGTCACGGTGGTGCTCTTTTTGTTCCTCCTGAACTTCCGCACGACCTTCATTACGCTCACAGCGATGCCTCTGTCCTTCGTCACAGCGATGCTGGTTTTCAAATGGTTCGGTGTGTCTGTGAACTCCATGACTCTCGGGGGTC
>JAYUWZ010000002.1:0-2230 GCA_043753265.1 Verrucomicrobiaceae bacterium | reverse complement strand
CTGATATCAAAGCCTGCCTGGCATTCGCTGCAGACAGGGAGCGCAAGCTTTTCACCGCTGCTACTTAACGGATGACCCAAAAAAACATGACCGCCGAGGAGGCTGTGCGCTGGTATCGCTCCCAGCCGGGGAATGAGCAGGCTGTGCGCGACAACTATTTCGATCTCCCTGTCCTGCCCGCTGCGAAACGCTATGCTGCGAGTGAGGAATTCGCGGAGGTGCGCCGCCTGCTTGGTGCGGGCGCCGGCCGCGCGGTGCTCGATGTCGGCGCGGGCAATGGCGTGGTGAGCTACGCGCTGGCGTCGGATGGATGGAAGGTCACCGCGCTGGAGCCTGATCCGAGCATCGAGGTCGGCTCGGGGGCCATCCGCCAGCTTGCGAGCGATGCCGGATTTTCCATTACCGTTGAGGAGCGCATCGGCGAGCAGTTGCCGTTTCCGGATGGCTCGTTCGATGTGATTTTCTGCAGGCAGGTCCTGCATCACATCCCGGATTTATTTGTGGCGATGCGCGATTTTTTCCGCCTGCTGAAACCCGGCGGCGTGGTGCTCGCGTTGCGCGAGCACGTGGCGAATACCCCGGCGGAACTCGAGGAGTTCCTGCGGAATCATCCTCTGCACCAGCTCTACGGGCAGGAGCATGCATGGCCGCTCGATACATATCGCGGTTCCGCGCGACAGGCCGGGCTCGCCGAGCGGCATGTGTGGGCACCGCTGGAGACGATTTTGAATTTTGCCCCGGGCAATGAAGGCGGCCGCCGCAAGGCCATCCGCAAACTCGCCGAGCGTCGCTTTGGCGGGCTCGGCCGCTGGATGAAATGGATGCCTCATTTCATGGAAAACAGTCTGCGCGCGCACATTGTCGCCGATACCGCGGGCGGGCGTATTTACTCATTCCTGTGGGAAAAACCTGTCGCTGCCGCGCAGACTCGCTAGCAAGCCGCGACACCCACGCATGAAGCCTTTCGATTTTTTCCGCCGCAAGACCCGCCAGTTCGACGAACTGACGGAGCGCGTGCGCCAGCTCGAGTCCACCATCGAGCATCTCCGCGAGGCCCTGGGCCGCATTGAGTCACGGCAGTCCGCGGGCATCGCGGCACCCGCCCTGCGCGAGCACGAGTTCAAGGTATTCTCGCAGTGGGGCGAGGATGGCATCATCGACCACCTCATCCGCCACGTGGAAATGCCGCGCCGCTTTTTCGTGGAGTTTGGCGTGGAGACGTATCGCGAGGCGAATACGCGCTTCCTGCTCACACAGCACGCGTGGCACGGGCTCATCATGGAGGGCAGCGAAAAGGACGTGGCATTCATCCGGCGCGACCCGATTTGCTGGAAACACCACCTCAACGTGGTGCACGCGTTCATCACGAAGGAGAACATTAACGAACTCCTGCAAAAGAACGGTGCCGCGGGGCCAATCGGCCTGCTCTCCATCGACGTGGACGGCAACGACTACTGGATTTGGGATGCGGTCACCGTGTCGCAATCCGCCATCGTGGTGATGGAATACAACGCGCTCTTCGGCCCCGATCGCGCGGTGACTGTGCCGTACGATCCGGAGTTCCGCCGTGAGACCGCGCACTGGTCGCACGTGTACGTGGGTGCCTCGCTCCGTGCACTGGTGCGGCTCGGCAATCGCAAGGGCTACGCATTTGTCGGCACCAATCGCGCGGGCAACAATGCCTTCTTTGTGGAGCGCTCGCGCATGCCCTCTGGCTGGCGGGACCTCACCGTGGAGGAGGGTTTCACCCCGCCGCAATTTCGCGAGGCGCGAAATGAGAAGGGCCAGCTCGGCTACTTTCCGGCGGAGGAGGCGGCGAAGCTCATTGCCAATCTGCCGCTTGTGGAGGTGCCGGAGTGATCCGCGAGATCGCGATTATCGATGAAGCCGCGCTTGCCGCATTTTTTGAGGACAACAACCGCCCCGAAGTGACCGACCATTTCCATCCATTTCCGCTCGATGCCGAGACCGCGCATCGCATCTGCGCCGAACCCCGGCGCGACCGCTATTTCGCGGCGTGGGATTACGATGCCATCGCAGGCCTGGCGATGCTGCGCGGGTGGGATGAAGGCTACTCCATCCCGAGCTTCGGCATCATCGTGGATCATCGCCGCCACGGTAAAGGTCACGGGCGCGCGCTGACGCAGCACGCCATTGCGCTGGCCCGCGAGCTGGGCAGCCCGCGTGTGCGGCTCACCGTCCATGCCGACAACGCCCGCGCCGTGGCGCT
>JAYUWZ010000001.1:0-4917 GCA_043753265.1 Verrucomicrobiaceae bacterium | reverse complement strand
TTCGGAAGGGATTGCGGGGTATGACTTTAGACAAGCCGGAGCACCTGAAATCTCGAACGAACGTAAATAGTGAATTTGGATGGGAACCCGCAAAGCGAAGGCGGTGTCGCCGTTACACTCTGCCACCGCAGTCCAAGGCGCGCCGCTCGTTTTCAATACTGCCCTGAGGTTTTGGCAGGCGGACACAGACCTTAACCCCTCAGCCCTACGTAATTTCCACATCCCTGTATTCTGTATACACTTTTTTGTGGACACTTTTTGAAACGTCGCCTAGATCGCTACCAAGCTCACCGATAAGCAACGTTTCGCGTTTGCGAAGCAGAGCCACTTCGGTGGGCCCCTCCAAAACCGCACCTCGACATGCAACCGCACGCATCGCCATGCGTGCCCCACTTCCACCTCCCAGGACTGGAAGAGGAGCACCTCTCCGGCAGCACTCGCTGCCGCGTCCCTCGACTGCCGTAACGTCGCGCCCCCGTTCCAAGGAGCACCAGAACCATCGACATGAAAACACCACCTCGTTCGTCCCGCCTGCTCGACAGGCTGCTCGCGTTTATCGCGATATTATTGTGCCCATTCAGCGCCCTTGCCCAAAGCGGCACGGGATTGAAGGGCGAATACTTCAACAACAACAGCCTCAGCGGAGCGCCGACGCTCACGCGCACCGATGCCACCGTGAACTTTGACTGGGTGGGCGGATCGCCGCACGCTTCCATTCCCGTCGACAACTACTCCGTGCGCTGGACCGGGCAGGTGCAGCCGCAATACAGCGAGACCTACACCTTTTACGTGAACACCGATGACGGCGTGCGCATGTGGGTGAACGGCGCGCCGCTCGTGAATGACTGGACGGGGCATCCCGCGCAGGAATTCAACGGCGCAATCACACTCGTAGGCGGGCAGAAATACGACATCACGGTGGAATACTTCGAATGGGCTGGCGACGCCGTGGCCCAATTGCGCTGGTCGAGCCCCTCGACGACCAAGGCGATCATCCCACAGAGCCGCTTGTTTCCTGCCTCCGCGCCGAGCGGCACGGGACTGAAGGGCGACTACTTCAACAACACCACCGTGAGCGGCACCCCGGTGCTGACCCGCACGGATGCAACGGTGAATTTCCAATGGAACGGCGCTTCGCCGGGCTCACCCGTGAATGCGTCGGGATTCTCCGCGCGCTGGTGCGGCCGGGTGCAGCCCGAGCGCTCCGAGACCTACACCTTTTACACCAACTCCGATGACGGCGTGCGCCTGTGGGTGAATGGCGTGCAGCTCATCAATAACTGGACGGATCACGCGCCCACGGAGAACAGCGGCACGATCGATCTCGCAGCAGGACAGAGCTACTCCATCGCCATGGAGTTTTACCAGGGCGGCGGCGGAAGCCTCGCGGAACTGCGCTGGTCCAGCGCATCCACGCCCAAGGCAATCATCCCGCAAATCCGGCTCATTCCCGCGGGAATGCCCACGGGCACAGGGCTCAAGGGCGAATACTTCGCCAATGAGAGCCTCTCCGGCTCACCGGTGCTCACGCGGACGGATGGCACGGTGGACTTTGTCTGGCCCGGCGCACCCGCCTCGGGCATTCCCTCGGATCACTACTCCGTCTATTGGAGCGGCCAGGTGCAGCCGCAATACTCCGGCACCTACACATTCTACACCAACGCCGATGACGGCGTGCGGCTGTGGGTCGACGGCGTGCAACTCATCAACGACTGGAACGCGCATCCTCCCATCGAAAACAACGGTGCCATCACGCTGGTTGGCGGACAGAAGTATAACATCGAGCTCGAGTATTTTGAGCACGAGGGCGGTGCCGAGGTGAAGCTCTCCTGGGCGAACGCATCGCAGGCCAAACAGGTCATCCCGCAGGTCCGGCTCTACCCGACGATGGCGGCAAGCACGGGCAATGGATTGAAGGGCGAATACTACAACTCGCAGAACCTCACGGGCAACCCGGTGCTCACGCGCACCGACTCCATCGTGGACTTCAACTGGGGCACCTCCTCACCCGGCGGTTCAGTGCTGGCGGATGGTTTCTCGGTGAGTTGGACAGGCCAGATCGAACCCACCTCCACGGACACCTACACCTTCTACGCGCTGGCCGATGACGGCGTGCGCCTGTGGGTGAATGGCGTGCCGCAAATCGACGACTGGGGCAGCGAACGCGCAGGCCAGGAACGCACGGGCATGAACCCCCTGCTGCTCAATGCCGGCCAGCGCTACGATGTGGTGATGGAGATGTATGACAACGGCGGCAGCGCCGCGGCACGCCTCTCGTGGTCGGCCGCATCGGTCGCCAAGCAGGTCATCCCCAGCACCCGCCTCTTCTCCGCGAGCACGGGTGGCGGTGGTCCCGCAGTGCCGGTGCCGGTGGGGAACTTCAGCTTCGAAACACCTTCGCTCAGCGGGGGCAATTTTGAATACAGCCCTACGGGTGGCACGTGGAACTTCTACGCCGCAGGCATTGCGTCCAATGGCAGCGGATTCACCGGGTCAAACCCCGCCGCGCCCAATGGCTCCCAGGTCGCATTCCTCCAGGGCAGTGGCGGCAACATATCGCAATCCGTGAGCAACTTCCTAGCGAACGTGCCCTACACGATCACCTTCTCCGCAGCGCAGCGCAACTACGCGCAAAGTGCGCAGGCGTGGATCGTCACACTCGATGGCAATACCATCGGCACCTTCTCGCCGTCGCAATCCGCGACGAGCTACACCGACTACAGTGCGCAATTCTCGGTGAGCAATGCAGGCACCTATGTGCTGGCATTCCAGAACCTGAACGGCGGTGACAGCACGGTGTTCATCGACAACATCCGCATCACACCCACCAACGGCAGCCCCACAGTGCCGGCCGCGCCGACCAGCCTGAGCGCCTCCGCGATCTCAGGAACGCAGATTAACCTCTCGTGGACGGATAATGCGGACAACGAGACGGGATTCAAAATCGAGCGCAAAACAGGCGCAGGCGGTACCTACTCGCAAATCGTGACGGTAGGCGCAAACGCCACCAGCTACCAGGACGCCGGGCTCACCGCCTCGACGGCCTACTACTACCGCGTGCGCGCGACGAATGGGACCGGCGATTCCTCTTTCAGTAATGAGGGCAACGCCACCACGCAGGCCAGCGGCGACCCGCTGCTGAGTGGGACCATCATCGGCACCAGTGGTTCGCATTTAAACGACCCCGACGTGACTAGGGAAAAAGCCATGGATGGCTCGCTTGCCACGTTCTTCGACGCTCCCACGGGTGACGGAAACTGGGTGGGCCTCGACCTTGGCCCCACTGCCTACAAAGTGATCACCAAGGTGCGCTTTGCACCTCGTGCGAGCTGGGCAGGCCGCATGGTTGGCGGAAAGTTCCAGGGCTCCAGCAGTGCGACATTTGCCAGCGGTGTGGTGGATCTCTTCACCATCGGCTCAGCGCCTTCGGAGGGAGTTTACACACAGCAGACCATCAGCAATTCCACGGGCTTCCGTTACGTGCGCTACCTTTCGCCCACTAGCGGATATGGAAATGCCGCGGAGATTGAGTTCTACGGCCACAATGGCAGCCTCACGCCGCCAGTGCCTCCCTCCTCGCTCGTCGCAACCGCGGCCTCCAGCACCTCGATCAACCTGAGTTGGACGGACAACTCGAACAACGAAACGAGCTTCAAGATCGAGCGCAAGCAGGGTGCCGGTGGCACGTATGCGCAGATCGGAACAGTCGGCGCGGGAGTGAATACATTCGGCGATGGCGGACTCAGTCCCAGCACCCAGTATTACTACAAGGTGCGCGCAAACAACGTGGGCGGCGACTCAGCCTTCAGCAATGAGGCCAACGCCACCACGCAGGCCGCACCGCCGAGCACGCCCACCGCTCCCTCAAACCTCGTCGCAACGGCGGCAGGCAACACCCAGATTAACCTGACCTGGGCGGACAACTCCGGCAACGAGACGGGATTCAAAATCGAGCGCAAACTATCCGGCGGAGCCTACGCGCAGATCGCCACGGTCGGCGCGGGAGTGACCTCCTACCCGAGCACGGGGCTCACCGCGGGCAACACCTACTACTACCAGGTGAGGGCAACCAACGCCTCGGGCGACTCCGGCTACACCAACGAAGCCGGGGCAACGACCACGGGCGGCGGCGACCCGGACATGCCACTGCTTGCCAACGTTAGTTACGACAAGATTGCGCTCACGGACAACTTCTGGGCGCCGCGCATCAACACCAATCGCACCAGCAGCCTTCCCCCGCTCTGGCAGTCGTTCATCGATAATCACAACCTCGACAACTTCGCGAAAACCGCAGGCCTCATGGGCGGCAACCAGGATGGGTTCCCGTGGGCGGACTCCGATGTTTACAAGACGATCGAGGGCATGATCTACGCCAACAAGCTGCAGCCCGACAGCTTCCTATCGGACCGCATCAACGCCATCATCCCGAACATTGCCGCCGCCCAGCGCGCCGACGGTTATCTCGATACCTACATCCAGCTCGGCCTCATGGGTCGAGGGGGTGGCAATGGCATCCAGCCGTGGCAGGACATGATCGCCCTCCACGAGGATTATTGCATGGGCCACATGATCGAGGCGGCAGTTGCGCACTACCAGGCCACCGGCTCGACCAACTTCATCACCGTTGCCCGCAACGCGTCGAACCACATGTATAATTACTTCGGCCCGTCGCCGAAGGTCTCGGGAGTACCCGGCCACCAGGAAGTCGAGCTCGCACTCATGCGCCTACGCGACTCCGCGCACGGCCAGCAGTCCGACCTCGATATCGCAAAATTCTTCATCGATGAACGCGGCCGTCACTCCGGCGGACGCACCATCTTCGGCGAATACTGCCAGGATCTCCGCGAGGTACGCGTGGAAACCGAGCCGCTCGGACACGGCGTCCGCGGGCCCTATATGTGGGCCGGGGCGGTCGAC